>NZ_CEZBFX010000001.1:0-78279 GCF_982964205.1 Roseofilum sp.
CCTGCGTCAAAAGATGCTCAAAAACCAATCCCAATCTCCAGTCCTGTCCTAAAATTCAACTCCCATCTACTATGGAGCGTTGTATCTGCCACCTCTACCAGTAAAAAAATATCCTCCGGTTGCGGATGTCCACCCTGATAAAAATCAGCACGGGGACGCGGGGATGGGGAAGATGGGGCATTACCAGCCAGGGCACGATAAAATAGTCAACCATAGATGATTTAGAACTTCCGATGACTTCAACTCCCTTTTCATCTTCAACCTCAAGCACCACCCGAGAAACGGTTACCCTCAAGCCCAGTTACCGAATACCCTTGGTGCTGGTGCTGTTGGCGATTCCTCTAGCAGCCGTTCAAATTGGATTAGGTGGGGCGATCGCCCTCTTTGGGTTATTCTTAACCCTACAAACCACCACTATCCGGCTCACCTTTACTCCAACGGCTCTTGAGGTTTACCGTTCCGACAAACAAATTCGCCAATTTCCTTACCAAGACTGGCAAAATTGGGAGATTTTCTGGGACAAATTGCCCATCTTGTTCTATTTCAAAGAAGTGAAGAGCATCCATTTTGTCCCCATAATCTTTGACTATTCAACCCTCAAGCGCACTCTGGAAGAACGCTGTCCCCGTTCTCGTTAATACCTGTAGAACTGATGAATAACTGATGAATACCGATCCATTGAATCCTTGGGACTCCAACCCCGAAACCTCTTCAACCCCCGTTCCTGAATCTGACGTTCCTCAACCCTCAGCCTCTCAAGAGACTGAGGAAAATGGCGATCGCCATGGCGATCGGAAAACAGAAGATGAAACCATAGAAAATCAAAAGAGTGAAACGGGAGATAGCTTGCCTCCGCTTCAGCTTGATACCAAAACCCCCGATCATCCCGAACCCCGTGAAGAAATAGCAGCCACAGACGGGGGACTAGATAAACTAGATCAGGGTGAAGGAGTGGAGGAACAAGACTCGGAACCCCCCAGGGATGAAGAAGTGGATGAATGGCAAGCGCGGATTGAGGATCTGCGGTTTACTGAGCAAGCGCTGCAAAACCAGGTGGAGGAACTGCGACAGGAAGCCGAAACCCTGCAAGAGCAACTGGCAGCCCGGCAATCAGCCATGGGACAATTGGTACAAGCGGGTTTAAGTGAGCTAGAACATCGCAAACATAAGCTAGAAATTACGATCGAAAAACTAGAAAGACGTGCAGAGCGCATCCGTGCAGAAATGCGGACGAGCTTCGCTGGCGTTTCCCAGGATCTCGCTATCCGGGTTCAAGGCTTTAAGGATTATTTGGTCGGTAGCTTGCAGGATTTGGCCAGTGCGGCGGAAAATATAGAGTTAGGGGCAGAGGCTCGCGAACCCGTCGCTCCAGTGGAAGTGCCGATTATGCGATCGCGCGAGCGAGGCGAAGCCTTATCGCGTCGAGAACCAGAACGCCCCCCAGAATTAGAAAATCCCCAATTTGCCAAATCGAAGTTTGGCGATCAAGTGCGGCAAATTCGCCATCTATTGGATCAGTATCGCACCCGTCCAGATTATTATGGCCCAGCTTGGCAACTGCGGCGCACATTTGAACCCATCCATGCAGAACGGGTATCCCAGTGGTTCTTTACCCAAGGGGGACGGGGTGCAGTGCGTACCATGGGGTCTCGTCTACAAAATATTTTGGTATCCTCGGCGGTAATTTCAGTCGTCTATAGTTTATATGGCGATCGCCTCAGACCGTTGATTTTAGTCAATACTCCAGAGCGCTTGGGCGAATGGCGACGGGGTTTACAGGATTGTTTGGGTATCTCTCGCATGGATTTTAGCTCGGACAGAGGGATTACTATGTTTGAAGCACCTGAACCCTTAGCCGTAAAAGCAGACCGAATTACCCAACAGAAGCAACTGCCTCTGATTATTATTGATGAGTCTGAGGATAAAGTGAGCGTGTCGATGTTGCAGTTTCCCCTATGGTTGGCCTTTGCACCGAATCCGGAAGCACCCCCGATGATTGATAATTGGTAAGGTTTCCCTGTTCCCTGAGCGGAGTCGAAGGGAACAGTGGGATGAGAACGTTAGATAAAGTAGATCGAGAAAGAGGTGAAGGTATGCAAGGGGCGATCGCCGTTGGTGTCTTGATTGGGGCTTATTTGTTGGGTTCTATTCCCACGGGATATTGGTTAACCAAAGCACTCAAAGGCATTGATATTCGCGAATCGGGTTCGGGTTCCACCGGCGCAACCAATGTATTGCGAATAGTAGGCAAAGGTGCGGCGTTAACCGTGCTATTGGTGGACGTTCTGAAAGGAGTAGCGGCAATTTTTCTCGTGCGCTTTGCCTATCAATGGCAGATTTTGACTTTAGATGAGCAAGGGCAATCCTGGATAGTAGTGTTAGCCGGATTTTTAGCCCTGTTTGGCCATAGTTTATCCATTTGGTTAATCTGGAATCAACCCGAAGGAAAATCCTTGAGTAAAGGAGGAAAATCAGCCGCCACCAGTTTAGGGGTATTGTTAGCTTTATATTGGCCGGTGGGTTTGCTCACCTTTGCCGTGTTTGGCAGCATCATTGGCATTACTCGAATTGTATCACTCGGCTCAATGAGTGCGGCGATCGCCGTCTCTGCCCTCATGGCAGCCTTCCACCAACCCCTCGCCTATGAAATCTTTGGCATTATGGGCGGCTTATACGTCATTTGGCGACACCGCAGCAATATCGAACGCCTCTTAGCCGGAACCGAACCCAAAATCGGCCAAACTTCCCCCCAAGTTTCCGAACTCCCTAACTAACCCAATTTTTAATGATTAATTGAAAACCATGGATTTTGCCTTCATTATCGACCCCATTCACCGCCTCGATCCTTGCCATGATACCAGTGTGGCGATGATGGAAGCCGCTCAAAAACTAGGCCATCACGTTTGGATTACTGAAGCTCAAGACTTAGAAGTCAGATCCGGTAAAGCTTGGGCAAAACTATCTCCGCTCCACTTAACCCCAGTCGAATTAAAAGAAGATCATTGGGTGGCGACTCATCCCTGGTTTCAAGTCGAAAACCCAGTTGTTCGTCCCCTAGAAGAGATGGATGCAGTGTTTATGCGCACCGATCCACCCGTGACGATTTCCTATTTATATGCCACCTATATTTTAGATTATGTTGACCCGCAAAAAACCCTGGTGTTGAATAATCCCAAAGCGTTGCGCAATGCCAATGAAAAAATGTATGCGCTCCAATTTCCCCACTTGATCCCCGAAACCCAGGTAACAGCAGATAAAACCGCCATTCGCGAGTTTGTCCAAACTCACGGAAAAGCAATCATGAAACCCCTGGGAGGCAAAGCGGGGGAAGGGATTCTGATATTGGAGAGCGGCGATCGCAATTTCAACTCCCTGATTGAACTCAGTACCCAAAACGGGACATTACCAGTGATGGTACAGCAATTTTTACCAGCAGCCAAGGACGGAGATAAACGAATTATTCTCCTCAATGGAGAGCCGATTGGTGCAGTCAATCGGGTGTCCCGAACTGAAGAATTCCGCAATAATATGGCCGTCGGTGGAGAAGTAGAAAAGACAGAAATCACCGACCGAGAACAAGAGATTTGTTCCCAATTAGCCCCAGTTTTACAGCAAAATGCCCTCTATTTTGTTGGATTAGATGTCATTGGCGGCTATTTGACGGAAATTAATGTCACCAGTCCCACCGGTATTCGGGAAATTGACCGCTTAAATGACGTGCGCTTAGGAGAAGAAGTGATTGCTTGGTTGAGCGATTATGTGAAGTTTAGTTTATAACGATTCAAACAACAGTTCGTCGATTACCCATTCCTCACCCTCGACACACTATGACGGCTTATACACTCAACTTAGACTCGATTACAATGACTGACGAGCAATTTTTCCAACTCTGTCAGGACAATCAGAACTTGCAATTTGAGCGCAATGCCAATGGAGATTTAATTATCATGTCACCAACAGGAGGAGAAACAGGAAAGTGTAATGCCGCAATCACAGCACAACTGTGGGTATGGAATGGGCAAAGCAGACTGGGTATAGTTTTCGATTCCTCTACTGGCTTTAAGTTACCCAACGATGCAGAACGCTCTCCAGATGTTGCTTGGATACCCTTAGAGCGTTGGCAACAGTTAACCGCAGCAGAACAGCAGAAGTTTCTTCCCTTGTGTCCAGATTTTGCGATCGAATTACTGTCCCCAAGTGACAGTTTAAAAGTGACGCAACAGAAAATGCAAGAATATCTAGACAATGGCACTCGTTTAGCCTGGCTTATTATTCCTTTATCGCGGAAAGTGGAAGTTTATCGTCCGAATCAAGAAGTTGAAGTGTTAGACGCTCCAGATCGGTTGTCTGGAGAGACAGTTTTACCTGGATTTATATTAAATCTGGAATCAATTTGGTAAACGAAAATTATTAACTACATATGATTCAAAGCTATATCACCTATCCTAAAATAAATCCTAAACCCAATAAAACTCCACTGATAAAGTGAAAATTAACGGCAATAAACTTGCAGTTTTTCACTTGTTCCGGTTGGTCATGATAAGTTAGAACATGGTGACATAGTTGCACGGCAACGGGGATACTGAGGAAACTTAAGGCTGCCCATTGGGGGAAATATCCTTCAATAGTGAAAAGGGCGATCGCCGCAAAAACAGCTACACAAGCAGCCAACAGCAGTTGAGCGCCTTTTGTTGTACCAATACGGACAATGGGAGAGCGTTTTCCAGCGGCGATATCGTCTTCCACTTGATGGAAATGGGAGCAGAATAAAATAATACTGGTGGTAAGGCCAATAATAATGGATGCCTTCAGGCTAGCAGTTGACCAAGTGGCATGTTGGGAGTAATATGCAGCAGAAACAGCTAAGGGGCCAAACGTAATAAAACAGATGATTTCTCCTAAACCTAAATAACCCAAACGAAAGGGCGGTCCTTGATAGGTATAGCCCAGAAAAACCGCTAAGGCAATTAGTTCTAGAATCATCGGATTATGTTGCCACCAGGCAATCAAGATCAATTCTAGGGCAGCGATCGCTAAGAGTCCATTGGCGATCCAAAAGACTAAGGTCTTATTGCCGGTTAAATTAACAACAGAATGGTGTTTATTAACGTCGATTCCCGTTTCAGAGTCAAATACATCATTAGTTAAGTTCAGCCAGGCTACAATGAGGATAGCTGCCGTAATAAAAGTGATAAAAATTGCCCAATTGAAGCTTCCTGTTTCCGCAAAAGCAACGGCACTGCCTACTCCAATGGGAATGACAGCAACACTATACATGGGTGGTTTAATGGCAGCTAACCATAGCTTTTTTCGCGAAATAGGAAGGGTGGGCGTACTCATGGAAAAGCTTCAAGATTGAGAACCAATTGGTTTATAGAGTTTACCTTAAAAGGGTTTTGTCTTGGTAATCGGTAATGGAGAGGCGATCGCTACATCATCGCTACATCAATGATAACCAATGGTTTTCCTTACGAATAACTTAAGTCCCTAATGGTTCTCAACGACCAGAAATTGTGTATTCTTATTAAAAAGCTTTCCAGAGCATAGCCCATTTCCCTGACCCCCTAAGCCCTGTCGATGTTACAAGCCTGCATCCTAATCACCCTATTATTCGGATTTTTCGGCATTATCCTGAAAAAGAACCTTGTTATGAAGATCATCTCCATGGACGTAATGAGTACCGGAGTGATCGCCTATTATATCTTCATCGCCTCACGAGAAGGGCTGTTTACCCCTATTCTCGATCCCACCAAAACCGTTGAATATGCCGATCCTGTACCACAAGCAGTGATTTTAACGGCAATTGTAATTGGCTTTTCGATTCAAGCGCTGATGCTTGTGGGAGTGATGAAACTGGCAAAAGATAACCCCACATTAGAAACCAAGGCGATTGAGAAAAACTATACACCATGAACTTTTTAACTATCGCCTGGCTTGCACTTCCCTTTATTGTTGGATTAGGGATTTACCTCCTACCGAGGCTTGATTGGGTTCTAGCCTTTGGGGCAACTCTCGTCTCCCTTGCCTATGCCACATTTGTATTTCGGCAACCTGAACCCATTCCCCTGGAACTCCTGGATAGTTTTGGGGTAACCCTGATCGCCGATCGCCAGACTGGCTTCTTTGTTTTAACCAATGCCTTAGTCTGTATGGCAGTGTTGCTCTACAGTTGGCGAAGCAATAAAAGTTACTTTTTTTATACTCAGCTCATCATCCTACAGGGTAGTGTAAATTCAGCCTTTATCTGTGCGGACTGGATTACTTTATATGTCGCCTTAGAAGTCATTAGCATCGCCTCATTTCTCCTGATTACTTATCCGAGAAGCGATCGCTCCATTTGGGTAGGGCTACGCTATCTATTTGTCAGTAATGTGGCTATGCTCTTCTATCTTGTGGGAGCAATCCTAGTGTATCAAGCCAACAACTCCTTTGCTTTTGTTGGCCTAAGCAATGCTCCAACCGAAGCCATTGCCTTAATTTTCCTCGGATTGCTTGCCAAAGGCGGTATTTTTATCTCTGGACTCTGGTTACCCCTAACGCACTCGGAATCCGAAACCCCCGTTTCTGCGATGCTCTCAGGGGTAGTGGTGAAAGCAGGCGTTTTTCCCCTCGTACGTTGTGCCCTGATGTTAGAAGACATTGAACCCATCGTGCGCTTCTTTGGCGTGGGCACTGCCGTATTGGGAGTTGGCTATGCCGTATTTGAAAAAGACATCAAACGGATGTTAGCTTTTCACACCATTTCCCAATTGGGCTTTATCCTCGCAGCCCCCGAAGTCGGAGGATTCTATGCCCTCACCCACGGATTGGTGAAATCTGCCCTTTTCCTAATTGGAGGGAATTTACCGAGTCGTAATCTAAAAGAATTGAAACATAAACCCATTCCCAATCGCATGTGGATTGCCTTAACCCTGGCCAGTTTTTCCATCTCCGGTTTTCCCCTACTTGCCGGTTTTGGCGCGAAAGTCCTCACGATGAAAACCCTAATGCCTTGGCAAATCATCGGCATGAATATTGCTGCCTTGGGAACCTCTATTTCCTTTGCCAAACTCATCTTTCTACCCCATCAAGCGGCAAAAGAAGAGGATAAAAAGCAATCCATTGGCTTCTGGTTAGCTGTCGTGGTCTTGATTGGAGGACTGGTGGGAGCAAACGTAGTCTATTATCAAGCCTATACCCTAACCAATATTGTTAAACCCCTGGTGACGATCGCCCTCGGTTGGGTTGCCTACTTTCTCATCTTCCGCAACGCAACGGTCAAACTGCCCCGAATGCTGGAACAGTTCGATCATCTCATGGGGATGATGAGTTTAATGTTGTTGCTGCTGTTCTGGATGGTGTGGGCATGATTGGATATCTGGATCTGATACTACGATTGACCATCTGGTTTTTGCTCACCTCCGATCTGAGCCGGGCTAATATCATTATTGGTATAGCAGTGGCGTTGATCTTACCGCGATCGGTGACTGCTGGAGCAGTCCTCAAAGATTGGTTACACGCTCTTTGGGAGATTGCGGTCGCCATTCCTCAAGCTTATATAGAAGCGATCGAGTTGATGGTTCGTCCCCATCAAGAAGAAGAAACCACCCTGGAGCAAGTTAAACCCAACCGGACTCCCGGATTGATCTTTTTAGATATTTTCGTAATTACCTTTACCCCCAAAACCATCGTGGTGAAGTATCACGCTAGGGGGTCGTATGAAGTTCATTGGGTGAGACGAAGAAGGCGGGGACGCACAGAGACAAACGCTCCCTGAGTGGAGTCGAAGGAGGCACAGACACAGAGATCGGGAGACTTAGAGATATGGGGATGGAGACTTTTAAAAGATGACTGTAATTTTGGTTTTGATGATTTTTGCACTGTTAATTCCCATGTATGAGGCTTGTCAAGATAGTGATATTTGGCAGAAAATGTTGGCCTTTGCTAGCATTGCGACCAAAACTTCAATGATGATTTTAATTGTCTCGGTATTACGCGATGATTTAATGCTAGGTGTGGTTGGCATCATCATCTTAAGTGTAGGGAATGCAGCATTAATGTTGTTAGCTCATGTAATTAAACGAGTGGGGGAGGGATGATTACAACCTTGAGTTATATCTGTATGGGAGTGGGGATAGTGTTCTGGTTTTGGGGAACCTTTCCTTTAATTGGCGATCGCTCCGTTCTCTTTAAACTCCATAGTCTCTCTGTCGCTGATACCCTCGGTTCCATGAGTATGATTATCGGTTTGCTCCTGCAAATTCCCAGAGAATGGCCCTTACTGGTATTGGGTATTATTTCTCTCGCCATTTGGAATACCGTTTTGGGATATGTCTTAGCCTATTGTTCCAGTGGGGGAAATGATGACGAGTGATATTTAATCATGACCCTCTGGCCTTTTCTGGTTATTTTCCACTCTGGTAGATTGGGTATTATACATAACATCATAATGGGTCCGTACCGGTGGCATTATTAGAAACCAAGGAGATTGGGAAAAACTACACACCATGACCATCCTCACAATCGCTTGGCTTCTCCTCCCTTTGATTGTTGGCTTAGGAATTTATCTCCTACCAAGGCTCGATTGGTTTCTGGCCTTTGGGACGACCCTAGTCTCGTTTGCCTATGCGACCTTCGTATTTCAGCAACCCGAACCCATTGTCCTGGAATTGCTCGATAATTTCGGAGTTACCCTGATCGCCGATCAACAGAGTGCCTTCTTTATCTTAACTAATGCTTTCGTCTGTGTAGCGGTGCTGCTCTACTGTTGGCGGAGTAACAAAAGCGCCTTCTTTTATACTCAGCTTATGGTTTTACAGGGCAGTATCAACTCAGTCTTTGTCTGTGCTGACTGGCTGAGTATCTATGTCGGCATAGAAGTGATGACCATCGCCGCATTTCTGCTGATTTCCTATCCAAGAAGCGATCGCGCCATCTGGATAGGACTGCGGTATCTATTGCTTAGTAATACCGTCATGCTCTTGTACTTAGTTGGAGCCATCCTCGTCTATAAAGCAAACAACTCCTTCGCTTTAACCGGTTTAATCAACGCTCCCGCTGAAGCCATTGCCCTGATCTTCCTCGCACTTCTAGCCAAAGGCGGTATCTTTGTCCCCGGATTCTGGTTACCCCTGACACACTCAGAATCAGAAACCCCTGTTTCTGCCATCCTCTCAGGAGTCGTCGTCAAAACTGCAGCCTTTCCCCTAGTGCGCTGCGCCCTGACTTTAGAAGAAATTGACCCCATCATACGCTTCTTTGGCGTAGCTACTGCCCTATTAGGTGTAGGGTATGCCCTATTTGAAAAAGACATCAAACGCATGTTAGCCTTGAGTACAATTTCCCAATTGGGCTTTGTCCTTGTAGCCCCGGAAGTGGGAGGATTATATGCTCTTACCCACGGACTGGCCAAATCTGCCCTATTCCTAATTGGGGGTAACTTACCCAGTCGTAACCTAAAAGAATTGCAACAAAAACCCATGGCCAATTCCCTGTGGATCGCCCTCAACTTGGCAAGTTTATCCATCTGTGGTTGTCCCCTACTTGCCGGTTTTGGCGCTAAAGTCCTAACCCTGAAAAACCTGATCCCTTGGCAAATGCTGGGCATGAGTTGCGCTGCCGTGGGAACAGCAACCGTCTATGGACAATTCATCTTTTTGCCCCATGAAAGGTCAGAAGAGGACACTCAAAAGCTATCCATCGGTTTCTGGTTGGCAGTGGTCATTTTAATCAGTGGACTCATCGGCGCAAACGCCTTTAATTATCAGACCTATACCCTGGCAAACATAGCCAAACCCCTCGTCACGATCGCCCTGGGTTGGCTTGCCTACTTCATCATCTTTCGTAACTCAACCGTTAAACTCCCTCAGACGCTCGAAACGCTTGACCATCTGATCGGCATGATGAATTTAATGTTGTTGTTTCTATTCTGGATGGTTTGGCAATGATTGTTGTATTTGAGTGCCATAATCTCTCTATTACCGATAGGATATGTTTTAGCCTCTTGTTCCAGTGGGGGAAATGATGACGACTGATATCTCTCTATTATTAATTGTTGCCCTATTGCCATTAGCCGCAGGTCTAGTGGTTCTGCAAAAGAATCCCTACCATGCCCTAGTCATTCGGGGGATCTTGGGAGCTGTAGCAGCACTGGTGTATGCCGTGTTAGGTGGGGCAGATGTGGCCTTAACAGAAGCTCTAGTGGGGACAATGTTAGCCATTACTTTATATGCGGTAGCTGTGCGATCGTCTTTAGTGATGCGTCTGGGCACGATTTCTGAAGACATGGAGAAGGAAAATCCCCAATTTGAAGCCTTAATTAACAGCTTACAGAAAACCTTAGATAAATATCATATGCGCCTAGATCTGGTTTCCTATAGCGATGATGCCAGTCTACATCAGGCGCTGATGGATAAGGAAATTCACGCCACTTGTATTTCCTCTTCAGCCAGTCAAGAGACAAAACCCTACCATACAACCATTCGGGTAGAGCGACTTTATGAGATTATGCAGACTGAATTACCCAGTGAAGTAACCAGTTTATCGATGAAAAATCATGTGTAGGGTTAGGCAAAAGACGAACAAGGGGCCCCTTGACCAATTCATGGCAAAGTTCAAGCGAAATGGCGATCCGTGGAGGAAAAACAGCAGATGAAATGGCTTTATTTGGTAGCAGGCATTATCTTTTTAGTCAAAATGTTAGTGATGCAAGATCCCACATTCGAGGGGGGCGAGATTTCGATTGTCGAGTCTGTGGTTGCAGATAGTGGCATCCCCAACGCTGTTTCCGGAATTATCTTTAGAAATCGGATCTACGATACGATATTTGAAGTAGTGGTGTTTACGATCGCCATTATGGGAGCAAAATTCTTATTAGCCAATGAGCAACCTTCAGCCATAGTTCGCCAGTTTACCGACCAACCTTCGATCGTTTTAGCTCGTTTAGGTGCAACTATATCCGCTTTGGTCTGTATCGAGTTAGCCATCCGAGGCCATCTGAGTCCAGGAGGCGGATTTGCTGCCGGTGTCGCGGGTGGAACGGCGATCGGTTTAATTGCGATTACCTCGCCTTCCGAACGGATGGAAGAGATTTATGAACGTTGGAGAGCATCCACCTGGGAAAAGATTTCCGTTTTAGTCTTTATTGTATTAGCCGCGATCGTATTAGTCGGTCTACAACTCCCCCAAGGAGAGTTAGGTACACTCCTAAGCGGTGGTATGATTCCGGTTCTGAATATCTTAGTTGCCCTAAAAGTGGCTTTAGGCTCATGGGCAGTGATTCTAGTGTTTATCCGCTATCGAGGTCTACTTTAGGGCGATCGCTTGACGGTCTATGAATTCTACAGTTTACGGATTGGATTATGTATTAACTTGGAATTGTAAGTAAATAATCCTCACCCGGTGATTTTCACAAAGATCCAGCAGATAGAATCATTGTTGCCACAGCCAGATTATCTGATGCTTCTATTGTGACGATTGATCGGAAAATACTCAATTATCCCTATGTTCAAGTTATTCCACCAACGACCCCTTGATTGTTTTCTCTGCGATCGCGGGAATAAAACCAGATTTGGTATGATGAGGGCTGACCCCTTAAAGAGTGTGCAATCGCCCCATGACCCTAACGTTGACCAATACCCTCACGCGCAGTAAACAACCCTTCGAGTCCCTAGAACCAGGGAAAGTACGGATTTATTGTTGTGGAGTCACCGTTTATGACTACTGTCACCTCGGTCATGCACGGTCTTACATTGCTTGGGATACCCTGCGGCGCTATTTGCAATGGCGAGGCTATCAAGTACGCTACGTACAGAATTTTACCGATATTGACGATAAGATTCTCAAACGTGCTAGAGAAACTGGGTTAACCATGGAAGCAGTCTCTGAAAAATATACCCAAACCTACTTTGAGGATATGGCTCGCCTCAATGTCCTGGAAGCCGATGAATATCCCAGGGCAACCCATACCCTGGATGGCATTTTACGCCTGATCCATGAATTAGAAGCCAAAGGATATGCCTATGCTTCCGAGGGCGATGTCTATTACCAAGTACATCAGTTTCAGGACTATGGGAAGCTCTCCGGGCGCAAGTTTGACCAGATGCAAGCGGGAGCATCGGGAAGAGTAGGAGAAAGTGCAGAAGACACAAAGAAAAAAGACCCCTTTGACTTTGCCCTATGGAAAAGCGCAAAACCCGATGAACCGAGTTGGGACTCTCCCTGGGGAAAAGGTCGCCCTGGATGGCATATTGAATGTTCGGCAATGATACGGGAGTGTTTTGGAGAGACGATTGATATCCATTGTGGGGGTGCAGATCTGGTGTTTCCCCACCATGAGAATGAGGTCGCGCAGTCGGAAGTAGTGACGGGTCAACCCTTGGCTCACTATTGGTTACACAATGGGTTTGTGACGGTGAATGGGGTAAAAATGTCCAAATCTTTGGGTAATTTTACGACGATTCGGGATTTGTTGGACTTGGAAGAGGGGCCAGAACCAATGGCACTCCGGTTATTTGTGCTTCAGGCCCAATACCGTAAACCGATTGATTTTACCGCGGAGGCGATCGCCTCGGCTCAAAGTGCTTGGAATACCCTCAAAGAGGGATTATCCTTTGGCTATAAACAGGGGTCAACCTGGGCATGGGATCTCAACAAGCGAGTCAACCGGGAAGATCTCAACCCCGAAAGTGTGGCGATTTTCAACAGTGCGATGGATGATGACCTGAATACATCAGGCGGATTAGCCGTATTATTTGAATTAGCCAAAGGATTGAACCGAGAAAATAATCGCTTGGTTCATGAAGGTAAAACGGAGGTCGATCCAGAGCAGTTATATCGACAATGGAAAACCTTAGTTACCCTCTCTCAAGTGTTGGGGTTAGAAGTGGAACCGGAGGGAACACCTGAGTCTCCAGGATCGCAACTGAGCGATCGCGAAATTGAAGAAGCAATCTCCGCTCGCCAAGCCGCCCGCAAAGCCAAAAACTTTGCCGAAGCCGATCGTATTCGCGATGACTTACAAAGCCAAGGCATTATCCTGATCGATCAACCCGGTGGCATCACCCAATGGCATCGCAATTAACGTCCTAAAGCGGGAAAATTGGGTTTTTTCGATTCCCTATTCCCTATTCCTTATTCCCTATTCCCTATTCCCTAGTTATGCGCGAACAACGGATTGCTTTTTCCCTATCCACGTTCCTATTAACCCTACTCTCGGTTTTGTTAATTGTCTTATTTTGGCAATTACGGGGACTCGTGCTTTTGTTAATGATTTCGATTGTGCTTGCCGCTTCTATTGCTCCCTTAGTAGATGCGGCGGAACACTTACGCATTCCCCGATGGTTAGGTGTAATTTTAGTTTATCTTACCCTGCTTTTTGGATTAACAGGTCTGGGCTTATTAATCGGCCCAACTGTCTTTCAGCAAATTGAGCGTTTGCTGCAAAAACTCCCCTCCTATGCTGATGTCCTCTTACAATTAGCGGAAGATTCACTCAACAATTGGACAAATACACCTCCTGAACTCCTTGAACTTGTAGATTTTCAACAAATCACCAGTTGGCTGATCCGCTCAAGTCAACAATTGGTACTGCGATCGTATAGCATTACGCGAGGCATTATTGGAGGAGTTTTTAGCTTAATTTTATCTTTCTTTATTTCCGGTTATATGGTCGCCGATAGCCAAACTTTAATTAATAGTTTGGTGCGTCTACTTCCTGAACCTTGGGACACCAAGGTTGCGGGCCAAATTCCCACTATTAGTTACCGTATGGGTAGCTATATTCGCGGTCGGTTAGTCGTTTCTTTTATCCTAGGCATTTTCACGACTCTAGGCTTGGGTATCCTGGGATTACGTGAATTTTCCCTCGGTTTAGGAGCGATCGCCGGAGTCACCAACCTAATCCCCTTTATCGGCCCAGTTTTAGGCGCTATTCCCGCCCTCGTCGTGGCGATCGCTTCCGGGGGCTGGGCATTCTTATGGGTGTTATTATTTTTTGTGATTATTCAAAATCTAGAAACCTATATTCTCGATCCCTTCCTGGTTGGCTCATCGGTAGGCGTTCATCCTCTCTATCAATTACTAGCCGTCCTTGGTGGAACTCAAGTCTTAGGAATTATTGGGGCCTTAATTGTGCCCCCTTGGGTGGCAGGGGGGGCAACCCTCTTGGAAAATCTTTATATTCAACCTAAACTAGAAGCCGAAAAACAAACTCACATGAATTCTCAGGCGACAGAAGACTTGGGGGAGACATAAACCGCATTGGTGCGATGAAATAACGTGGGGTAAGGAGGATAATAAACCGCCGAAATTTCAGGGCTGATCTTCACTTTTCCTTTGATCACCGATCGCAATAACCGATTCATCGATCGCTCATCTTCTTCCGTTAAGTGTTCATCTAAGGTAGCAGCCATAAGACCATAGCGATCGGCCAGAGTTAACACCCCCGTTTCTCGTGCAGAAACTAGAATTTCGGATATCGCTCCAGGTAGGATTTGGTGTTTTCT
Organism: Roseofilum sp.; assembly: GCF_982964205.1. Lineage (NCBI taxonomy): Bacteria > Bacillati > Cyanobacteriota > Cyanophyceae > Desertifilales > Desertifilaceae > Roseofilum > Roseofilum sp. Next base: position 14,484 of record NZ_CEZBFX010000001.1, read on the forward strand.
TAACATAATCAGTCCATACACGAGTCATCTTCACTTTACTATCAACGATATCTAGCATTTTAACTGTGATTGATATCGCTCTTCTCAAGTGATTTGGATCGCTCTAGGTCGCTCGAAATTCGCCCTAAAAGCATCAATTTGTCCGTGTGTTTTTGTGCTTTAATTATCTTGATTTGGATCTAAATCCCTAATCTTTGGTAAGGTTAAGAAGAATAATTCCGTGTTGGAGTAAGTCACCGATGAGTGAAAATCTACCCAATTTTTTCACCTCCCAGGAGGAAGAAGTAATTACCGATGATATCCCAGAAGCTTTACGGGATACTCCTGTACCGGTGGCTGAGGTGCAAGAAGCTGCTTCATCGGGTTCTGGGCGCGGAATGTGGATCGGATTTGCAGGAGTGGCGATCGCCCTCAGCACCGGTATTTTCATTTTCAGCAGTAATTTCCTTACCCCAAACACTGCCTCAGAGTCTAGAGTTCCCCTATCCTCAGCCACAGAAACCAACGAGTTGGGTGAAGATGGAGCTGAAGAAGCTGACAACCCAACAACGCCCGATCAGGGGAACTTACTCGGTCATTTGGCTTATGAAGAAGCCCCAGTGGATGACTTAATGGCGATTACCGCTGATGGTAGTTTACAATTACGAAAAATGGCAGCGATTAAGTTCCAACAGATGGTGAATGCAGCCCAAAGAGATGGAGTGGTGTTGGTTCCTTTGTCTGCCTTTCGTAGCTTAAACGATCAGGAGTATTTATTTTTTGACGTTAAAGCTCAACGGGGACAAGTCGCAACTCAACGGGCAGAAGTAAGCGCTCCTCCAGGTTATAGTGAGCATCATACTGGGTATGCCATCGATATTGGCGATGGCTATGTACCGGCAGTTGATTTTTCTCCAGAGTTTGAGAATACTTCTGCTTTTAAGTGGTTAGAAGAAAATGCCGCTTATTATAGTTTTGAGTTGTCCTTTCCCCGGAATAATCCTCAAGGCATTAGCTATGAACCCTGGCACTGGCGTTTTGTCGGCGATCGCCATAGTTTGGAAACGTTTTATAAAGCGCGAGAGGAGTTCAAGATTGACGAAGCATCAGAGGAATAAGGAGAAATTATTCGTTATCGAGAGAAATTCATGAATCAACTGAGCTTAAATTTGATCGCGATCGCCGTTTTTACCCTAACCCTGTCGAGTCTATTGGGGCCCATAATCCATTTAAATCCAGCAATTCCAGCAATAATAGCCTTTGGAATTTTGGGATTTATGGCGATCGATAGCCTCCAATGGCAAGGCCAAGGCAGTAATCTAGGGTTAGGCTTAATTGCCAGTTTATCGCCTGCATATCGCGATCGCCTCTTACACCACGAAGCCGGTCATTTTCTCGTCGCTACTCTTCTCGATATTCCCATTACTGGCTATACCCTCAATCCCTGGGAAGCCCTGAGAGCGGGGCAACGAGGACAAGCAGGCGTAAGTTTCGATCGAGAAGCCATAACTGAACAACTTAAATCCACAGCTCTCACCCAACAATGGATCGACCGCTATTGTCTCCTATGGATGGCCGGTGTTGCAGCCGAAGAACTCGTTCATGGTAATGCTGAAGGCGGAGCAGATGACCGACAAAACCTCAACATGCTCTTGAAACTCTATTCCCCTACAACTGTTGATTTTACCCCTAAGCAAAAATGGGCTAAATTACAAGCCCGAACCTTAATTGAAAACCAGTGGGAGGCCTATCAAGCTTTAGTCATCGCTATGGGTCAACGTTTATCCGTTCCTGAATGTCAAGACCAAATTAAACAACAGGCTTGTATAACCTCAACGGGTTTAGCTCCAATTGATATCTGCTGCCAATAATAGATGGATGATGGAGCCTCAGATCGCCATAAATTCGCTAAAATAATCCCATTTTCCGTGTCTTCCTTTCCCTATGTCCGCCTCATTTTCCCATCGTCCCCCCTGGCGATCGCTCCTAGAGCAAGCCTTAAAGGATCGCCGAGATCGTCCAGAATCCCGTTACTTTCAATTGGCTACCATCCGCTCCAACGGGAAACCCGCCAATCGGAGTGTTGTATTTCGAGGATTTCTCGACTCCACCCATCAACTCCAAATCGTCACTGATAACCGCAGCGATAAAATACATCAATTGCATCACAGTCCTTGGGCCGAAATTTGTTGGTATTTCAGCCTCACACGCCAGCAATTTAGGATTTCAGCCCAAACCACTTGTATTGATGAAAATACTGATAATTCTTTTCTTCTGTCAAAAAGAAGCCAAGTTTGGCAACAGCTCTCGGATGCCACTCGGCAACAATTTACCTGGCCCGCTTGTGGAACCAACCGAGACAAAAACGGTTTTCCAGGAACGTATCCCAATCCTGAGACTCCCTTACCCAATTTTGTCCTAGTCCTATTCCAGCCCATTGAAGTCGATCTTGTTGATTTACAAGAGTCTCCTCCACAAAGGATACACTATCAGTTGCAACCGGATGGTGATTGGAGCGAGCGATCCCTCAATCCTTAAGAGATCGCCCATGACTCCTTGCTTCAAATCCCCGATCCATCTAAAAACTCTTCAAGCGCTCGATCCTTCAGGGCACAATTGCTGTAATTAGAGCGATGGGATGGGGACTCTAATTCCTCCTCCTGCACAACAGACTGATTCCAGGAATCCCAACTCGCTGAACTAACACCTTGGCTCTCTAGGCTAACGCCCTTACTTTCCTGAAGCGAATGCACCTGTTCTTCCAATTGCTCAATTCGGTCTACCAAAGTGCGAATCATCTCTGCTTCCGCATCTGGCAGTCGTCCGTGTTCTAGGGGATTAACCCGAACCCCAGAACGATAAACAATACGTCCTGGAATACCAACCACCGTACAATCGGAAGGGACATCCCGCAAGACCACCGATCCCGCACCGATGCGGACATTATTTCCAATTAACAAATTACCGAGAACCTTAGCTCCCGCACCCACCACTACATTTTCGCCCAGGGTAGGATGGCGTTTACCACTTTCCTTACCCGTTCCGCCCAGAGTTACCCCTTGATAGATTAGACTATAGTCTCCGACGATCGCCGTCTCTCCAATCACCACACCCATACCATGGTCAATAAAGACTCCTTGACCAATGGTCGCTCCTGGGTGAATTTCAATACCCGTAAACCAACGAGCCAGATGGGAAATCAGCCGGGGAATAAACGGAAGTCCCAGTACATGGAGCCAATGGGCCAAGCGATAAAACAGTAGCGCTTGTAGTCCAGGGTAGCAAAACAGGACTTCCAGCCAATTTCGGGCAGCGGGATCGCGATCGAAGATGATACGGAAGTCAGCAACAAGATTACTTAGCACGATTGAAAGTATCCAACGCTTCATCAAACAGATCATTGTAGATCTTAACGTTTAGTGGCCAGTTTACCCAAGCGATTGGCGTTAAGTTAAAGTGAAATCGAGTCATCTTTTCCTGAACCTAAAAGCAATCAATGCCCATCCTGATTTTGCTCATCGTCTTAATGGCCGGATACTTCGGCAGTGAACTCATAGCACTAGAAGCCATCAGTCTTTTGAAAAGCCTCTCTCTTTCCCCTTGGCTACTGATAACCCTCATCGTCTCCTTATTTATCTGGTGTTTTGGAGACTAGCTGAGATATGGCACTACACTTGATCCGCCCCAATTTTAAAGCTTGCTGCTCTAGCTGCTCTAGTAGTATTTAATTAACTTCAAACAATTGCGTCGATCCTCTGTATGAGTATAGCTGAGGCGATCGGCGATATCGGACATCATAAACCAACCCCGTCCCCCTTCCTGGTCAGGAGTTGGGCGAGGTTGGGTTCTGAGCCATTGCTCAATATCGAAGCCTTGGCCATAATCCCAAATCGATATGGTGATTGAATCAGCAGCTAAGATCACTTCAATATCAATAGTCGTATCTTTAGCCAAATGATGATGGGCATGTCGAACAGCATTGGTTAATCCTTCATAAAATGCAGTTTGACACTCAATCCAGGTGTCTTTAGGAATGGGTAGGGAGGGAGGCTTAAGCTCTTCAAACCAGGCCAAGGCATGGGATAAAGCCTGGCCATTAGAATGAACTTGCAGATAAGCTCTATGGGGCAATTTCAATGGTATAACCCTTAAATCAGGCAATCAGCACAGGTAAAGAAGCATTCAAACCCTTGAACCCGCGAACCCAAAGGCTATCATTTCATCATAACCGTTGGTTTGGAATCAGTAAGATAGAGACGGACGCTAAATCGAGGGTCACGCTTCTTACTCAATTGCGGGTTTGGTGCTTCTGCTTTTGACATTCCCCGGCCATTGGATGCGGAGATTCTTGGTTCAACGAGTCCACTTAGACTAAATCCCTTGCGAAATTCAATCCAGAGGTAGGTCTCTCCTCAAGCGTTACTTTCCGAGTGCCCCTCGGTAGTTGGATCATTCCAAAATTGGTTTTTATTTCAATCCTGTGTTGTCTAGCCCCTTTGAAGATTTTACCTATTCCTAGGGGAAAACTAGAACAATGGAATAGAACCCCATATCTTCAATTGCCCAGGTACAGATTGCCGTTAGGCATTTAGGTTTTTATACAGGTTAATTACCATTCCTGTGAATCCCATTGTACCATAAGGTCAGGTTAAAACCTGCCCGCTCGCCTTCGTCCTCGGAATGAATTTACGGGGTTTTCAGCATATCTCTTATAAGCGATCAAATAGGCTATCAAAGCGATCTCACTTTTGTCAGATTTTCCAACTCCCAGTCTGATGACATTTAAATCATGTACAAAGTTTTGATTATAGAGGATGACCCTTTGTTTCGGTTAGTGTTGACCAAAGCACTGAAGAATCAAGGGTATGATGTGACCGTAGCCACGAATGGTGAAGACGGCTTAGAACAAGCAGCCAGTCTGCGCCCTGGATTGATTTTGTGCGATTGGATGATGCCTCGCATGGATGGATTGGAGGTTTGTCGCCGCATTAAGGCTAATCCTGATTTGACAACGACGTTTTTTGTGCTGCTGACGGCCCGTGAGGGAGTGGAAGACCGGGTTCAGGGTCTCGATAACGGGGCAGATGATTTTTTGTCTAAACCCATTGAGGTGAATGAGTTACGGGCGAAGGTGCGGGCAGGTTTACGACTGCACCAACTCAGTCAAGATTTACAAACGGCTAAACAGAGACTTGAAGAAGAGTTGACAGAAGCGGCAGATTATGTTAGGTCACTTCTTCCCGGCCCTTTGCACGAGTCTGTTTCAATTGATTCGAGGTTTATTCCTTCTCGTCAATTGGGAGGGGACTGTTTTGATTATTATTGGCTCAATGAAAATCAGCTCGTGATTTATGTGGTGGATGCGGCAGGTCATGGGGTGGGCAGTGCCCTGTTATCGGTTTCTGTCTTGAATTTATTGCGCTCTCAATCTCTCTCTGGGGTTGATTTTTCTCAACCCCATCAGGTGCTAATGGGTCTGAATGATACATTTCAGATGGAAACTCAAGGCGATCGCTACTTTACGATTTGGTATGGGGTTTATCACCGAAAGGAACAGTCTCTGGTCTATGCCAGTTCCGGTCATCCTCCAGCTATCCTCTTATCTCCTAGTCCCAACCAGGATATAGAGGTTCAACATCTGAAGACACCCAGTTTCCCGATTGGTATGTTTCCTGGAGTAGAGTATGGGGTACATCAGTGTCATGTCCAACCCCAGAGTACCCTCTATGTGTTTAGTGATGGGGTCTATGAAATTCATCAGACCGATGGCACAATCTGGGGACTTGAGGCGTTTAGTGAGTTTTTGGTCACCCATCAACACCTCTGCTCTGAATTGTTAGATCATTTACTCCATTGCATTTATACATTAAATTCCAATACCATCTTGAATGATGACTTATCGTTACTTCAGATTAAGTTTCATTAACGGCCGGCACTTATGGATTTTGCAATTTGTTCTCGCACTCCTCACGGCTAGAATAGACTTCAAATACTCGATCCATGCTGGTGAGTTCAAAGAGCATCCTCACTTGCTCGTTAATGGAGCAGATCAGGAGTTTTCCCCCCGCAGAGCGTACAGTTTTTAAAGCAGCTACTAAGGCCCCTAGGCCAGAACTATCAATAAAGGTTACTTCTTTGAGGTCAATCACGATCGCGTCAGCACCCGATTTCACTAATGCACTGACTTCATCTCTAAATTGACCTGCTTTGGTACTATCTAAAATGCCGGAGGGTTGAATGTGTTTAACGGTTTGACTCATAGGTTTGGTTGACAGAAGTTGCTAAGTTGGTTAGTAATCCCGATTTATTGGATTTAGTTCAATAGGATACTATAATCTTGGATTCGGGTTAATCTGATTCTATCCGGATTAACGGAGAACTCAAAGGGAGGCTAAAATCCTGGATATTTGTGTGTTTAAGGCGATTGCTGCAATCATTGTGGGATTGTCCTCGGAGTCAAACCAAGGTATTTTGAGGGGAGTAGGGTAAAGGAATGATGTAGGTTGCTCCTCAAACCCCAAGCGATCTTTGACTAAAATAGGATCGCAATTATGGCTAAATGATTATGGGAAATCAATGCATCTATAACAATATAGAGCGATATAGAGCGATCGCCATTAAAAAGAATGATTCTAACCACAGTTGGCACTGAACCCTATCCCTTTAATCGTTTGATGAGTTGGTTGCAGGTTCTGGTGAACCGAGAATTGATTCAGGAAGAACTCATTGTGCAATACGGCAGTTGTAGTGTTTGGCCTGAAAGCAAAGACTGTTTTGCTGATATTCCAGAGACGAAGTTAGTTCAATTGGGGGGTGAGGCTCGTCTGATTATTGGCCACTGTGACCCTTATTGGCTCAAATGGTTGGATCAAACCAGCAAGCCTTACATTTTAGTTCCTCGTTCCCAATGCTATAAAGAGCATATTGACGATCGCCAAATTGAGTTGGCCAGTAATCTCGCATTGGCAGGAGTTCCTATTGCTTGGTCTCCAGGAGACCTGGTGCGGTTTCTTTATTCTCCTCGAAGGATTTCTCGGTCTACCCTAATGACAGTCGCCAATGAAACGGTGAAACGCTCTCTAAAAAAGGGCCGTTGACTCAGCCCTCTGATGTTCACCATAGGGTATTTTTTCTGTTTTGACAGAATATAACTGCAATAGACTCCCCTTGAGGTGTTTATGAACAATCCAGTTAATCCCCCTGAGTTTGCCATGACTTCCTTTGGGGCTTGTTGTTTGGTTCAATTATCCAAAAACTTTACCGTTACCCAAGCAGTGGCGTTTAAGGACTATTTTAAGCAGGTCTGCGATCGGCAATCGGGTCTTGAGCGGGTGATTTTGGATTTAGGACAAACTACATTTATTGATAGTAGTGGTATTGGTGCTTTAGTGGGCTGTTTGAAAATAGCTCGTGCCCAACAGATCGAGTTGATTATTTGGAGTCTTCATCCTCAAGTGAAGATGGCTTTTGAATTAACGGGACTTACAGAGGCCTTTACCATTGATATGGGGACAGATGCCCTGTTAACACCAGTTACTGAGATTCCTCAGACCTCTCCAAAGATTCATCCTTCGGTACGATCTCCCCTGAAGCGGTTATTAGATATTATCGGTAGCTTGGTGGGCTTAGGGATTACGGCACTTCTATTTCTCCCGATTGCGATCGCCATTCAAATTGACGATCCTGGGCCCATATTTTTCGGTCAAATTCGCTGTGGCTGGATGGGGAAACGCTTTAGAATCTGGAAGTTTCGATCTATGGTGGCTAATGCTGAAGCTCTGAAGCATCAAGTTAAAAATGAAGCAGAAGGAGCCTTTTTTAAAAATAAGGACGATCCGAGGGTTACCCGTGTGGGTAAATTCTTACGTCGTACGAGTCTAGATGAACTGCCCCAGTTTTGGAATGTTTTAAGGGGGGAAATGAGTCTAGTGGGAACTCGTCCCCCTACAGCAGATGAAATTGAGCGCTATGAGATTCCTAAATGGCAACGGCTTGATGTGAAACCGGGTATGACCGGAGAATGGCAGGTGAATGGGCGATCGTCCATCCGAGACTTTGAAACCGTGATTCAAATGGATTTACGCTATCAAGAAAACTGGAGTTTATTCCATGATATTAAACTCATTTTGAAGACAATTGTGGTCTTATTTCAAAAAAATGCGGGAGCGATGTAGACCTAACAAACCCCCAGCTAATAATGATTAATCGTTAATGATTAATGAGGAATCTATCCACCAGCAGCAAAGGTAAACATTACCAGAGCAGATAAAAGAATTCCAGGACTGAGCAATAAAATCAATGTCAGTAAATCATGAACCGTCATACCCAATCGCTCTCCTAAAGTAAACACTACATTTTGTTAGGATATCCCATTCCTTCCAAAAAGCAACCCCAGAGTGAAGATTCTTAATCCTCGCTTAAGCTCATTGGTCAGTGTTACCCTGGAGAAGCATCTGTACGAATAAGGAGCAAGAAAACGGTTTATCCTAGTCCTTTAGCTCGTCTCATCGAGCAATTCCAACGGTTACCTGGTGTTGGGCCAAAAACGGCGCAACGTCTGGCTCTTCATACGATAAAGCGGCCAGAAGCAGAAATCAAAGCTCTGGCACAGGCTCTACTAGATGCTAAACAACAAGTGGGGTTGTGTCAGAAGTGTTATCATCTTTCCGCCGATCCTTTATGTAGTATTTGTCGTAATCAAAATCGCGATCGCCAAATCTTGTGCGTAGTTGTAGACTCGCGAGATGTTATTGCTCTGGAAAAAACCAGAGAATACCGAGGACTCTACCATGTTCTCGGAGGTGTAATTTCCCCCATGGATGGAATTGGTCCAGAACAACTAACTATTCAATCGCTGGTGCAACGAGTGAGCCAAGAAAACATCCAAGAAGTGATTCTAGCGATTAGTCCTAGTGTGGAAGGAGAAACCACTACCCTCTATATCGGTCAACTCCTGAAACCCTTTACACGGGTGACCCGCATCGCCTTTGGATTGCCCATGGGAGGAGATCTAGAATACGCTGATGAAGTCACCCTCGCTCGTGCCTTAGAAGGTCGCCGGGACCTCAATTAAAACCCAATTATTTCAGTTTTTGCTTAACAAAGTTGAAAATTTTCACGACCTGTTGTTTCAACGGTTCGATTTGAGCGACTTGTTTCTTCAGTGCGTTAATTTCGGCTTGCATTTTCTCAATTTGCTCTTTTAGGGCGGCAATTTCGGCCCCAGATGCTCCGGCTGAGGGTGCAGCACCTGTAGGAGTCGATCCCGTATTGCCAGCCGTTGTGTCTCCTCCCTCTAGAGCAGGTCGAGGTTTTTTGGCTTTAGCCATAGCTGACTTAATAGCAGCAATCAAATCTTTTTGTTCAAACGGCTTGGGGATAAATTCCCAAAATTCAAAGGGTTCTTTAATTTTTTCGGTAACCTCTTCCTTACGTCCTGACATTAAGACCAGAGGAATTTTACGCAAATCGCTATTACCCTGAATTTGCTGGAAAACCTCAAATCCGCTGACTTTGGGTAAGAGGAAATCGAGCATAATTAAGTTAGGGTGTTCTTGGCGGATCAAATTGAGTCCTTCTTCACCATCTTTGGCTTCAACGACTTCAAAGTTACCTTTTGGTAACATATCCTTGACTCGCGCTCTGATGACACGACTATCATCAATGACTAGAATTTTATGTCCCACAATGAACTCCTTGAAAGGGTGACGATTGAATAGCAATCCTGAGTTGAGCAGGGGGGCGAACGGTGGTGTTCAGAGGTCTAGGTCAATCCAGAAGAGGAATGGGGTGAGGTCACGCCCATGATGATGATTAGAAGATCATCAAGGCAATTCCTCTCTTTTCTGCTCTATCTATCAATAATAATAGAATTCTGACCCTAATCACTGGAGTCGTTTGAGAACCCTATTGATTGTTAACCATGAATTCTAATCCATCTGATGTATCGGTTACACCTCCTACTGTTTCGGCTGCTACCCAGAAGAGAGCGCGATCGCCTTTAGCGAAGCTTCCCCCTTGGCTACGGCGCTCTATTGGTAAAGCGAGCGAGCTATCGACGGTACAAAAAATTATCAAGCAACGCCAAATTTATACTATTTGTGAGGAAGGGCGATGTCCCAATCGGGCTGAGTGTTATAGCCAAAAAACGGCAACTTTTTTACTCATGGGACCGACTTGTACCCGTGCTTGTGCCTTTTGTCAGGTGGATAAGGGACATGCTCCCATCCCCCTCGATCCAGAGGAACCGGATAAAATTGCGGAATCGGTGCAGCTCTTGGACTTAAAGTATGTGGTGTTAACCTCGGTTGCTCGCGACGATCTACCGGATCAGGGGGCTGGATGGTTTGTGAAAACAATGGAGCGGGTGCGCGAAGTGAATCCGGAAACGGAAATTGAGGTGTTAACTCCTGATTTTCGGGGACAACGGGATTTAGTTGTGCAAGTGGCTGAAGCGAATCCGGCTTGTTATAACCATAATATTGAAACGGTGAGACGTTTGCAGCGCCCGGTGCGACGAGGAGCGAAATATGAGCGTTCTTTGGATGTGCTGCGGTGGGTGAAAGAGCTGAATGCCAATATTCCTACGAAATCCGGGTTAATGTTGGGGCATGGGGAAACGGAGGCGGAAATTGTGGAGACGTTGGAGGATTTACGGGGAGTTAATTGCGATCGCCTAACTCTGGGTCAATACATGCGTCCTTCCCTGGATCATCTCCCTGTGCAGCGCTATTGGCATCCTGATGAATTTGAGAAATTAGGCGAAATTGCCCGCAATATGGGCTTTAATCATGTGCGTTCTGGCCCCTTGGTTCGTAGTTCCTACCATGCGGGACAAGAGGCCTAGTTGGGAAGGGAGAGGATATGATGAACCACGGAGGCACGGAGGACACAGGGATGGAAGGTGGTTATTTGAATAAGATATCGGGGGAGGTGATTGGGGGAGCAATTGAGGTGCATCGAGAGTTGGGGCCGGGTTTGTTGGAGTCTGCCTATGAAAATTGCTTAAGGTATGAATTGCAGCAGCGAGGATTACGAGTTGAGCAGCAGGTTGCCCAGCCTGTTTTCTATAAGGGATTACAGTTGGAGTGTGGTTATCGTTTAGATTTACTGGTTGAAAATCAAGTGATTGTGGAGCTAAAAGCTGTTGAAGCTATCCTACCGATTCATCAAGCCCAACTTTTGACCTACCTCAAACTCCGTCAACTCCGCCTAGGATTGCTCATCAACTTCAACGTTCCTCTTCTCAAAAACGGCATCAAACGCCTGATCAATGGCTAATCCAAAACCCAGTGTACTCTGTGCCTCCGTGGTTTTATGTATAACCTAGGGACAAAAAAGAAGGGAGAACATCACATTCTCCCTTCTTTTGTTCACCCTTTAAGCGCTTGCGTAGCATTTGGGTTTGTTTTTTCAGTTGTCGCTGGCGGGCCGATCCGCCTTTTCCTTTATCATTTCTCCCTTTACGGCGGGGAGATTCCCATCGCTTGAGCCTCATAAACCCTCCGTTCAGTGGTCTGACTTTTTTCAGTCTTTCCGTATCTTAGCACAGTTGAAAGAAAGGCAGAGAGCTTCTCGCCCCATTCCCCTATCCTCCGCTCACGGGAGGAATTAAGACGACTTCATCGCCAGATTCTAGGATTCGATCGCCCTCTACAAACTGTAAATTAATCCCAAAACGGGTTAGGGGTTGCCATGGGGCTAATTGGGGATATTCGCTAATCATGCGATCGAGTACAGCAGAAACGGGGGTATGGGGGGGGAATTCCCAGGAAAGTTCAGGCACACCATAGGCTTCTTGATAAACGGCAAAGAGCTTAATGACGATCGGAATAGGAGATGCAGCCATAATTGCTAAACAACACTTAAAGACATTAATCGATCGCTCATTTCAAAATTGGGGGTTACAGTTTGAATATCATCTAAGTCTTCGAGAGTATCTAGTAATTTAAGGAGCGATCGCGCTAAATCTTCTTCTTTTACGTCTACCGTCATATTCGGTATCCAGCGTAACTCTGAGGTGATAACCTCTAGTTTTGCTTCTTGTAGGGTTTGCGTCAAGTTTTGCAGATTTCCCGTCTCGGTAAACACTTCTACGGTTGCTTCATCATCGAGATCGTCAACCCATTCGTAGGTTTGCGCTCCTGCTTCGATGGAGATTTCTAATAACTCATCTTCATCTACTTTACCGGTGAGTCGCACAACTCCATTCTGAGTAAACATCCAGCTCACACATCCGGTTTCCCCTAAGTTTCCCCCATTTTTATTAAAGGCTTCTCGCACATCTGCGGCTGTACGATTACGATTATCGGTGAGAGCTTCAATCAGAATAGCCACGCCACTGGGCCCATATCCCTCATAGCGGATAAACTCATATTGGTTATTATCAGCTTCCCAAGTACCGGCTCCTTTGGCGATCGCCCGATCGATATTGTCATTGGGGATTCCTGCTGCTTTTGCCTTCTCAATTGCCGTCCGCAGTTGAAAATTCCCTGCTGGATCGGCACCACTGCGAGCCGCTACAATAATTTCTCGCGACACTTTAGTAAATACTTGTCCTCTTTTCGCATCTACCCGTGCTTTCTGACGCTTAATATTTGCCCACTTACTATGTCCTGCCATAATCCGGTTTAAGGATGTAACAATAAAATTTTGTTTAAACTTCTATTGTAACCTATTCTCACTTTCCAATCAACCCATCCAAACCTATTCAGACCCTTTGAGTGCTGCGACTACATCAATCAACTCCCTGGGTTCTGAGAGCAAAAAATCCGGATCGTACTCTGATAAAATCTCTGGCCACTGAAATCCCCACCCAACGGCGATCGCCTTAACTCCGATTTCATGAGCTGCTTGAATATCACGCACTTCATCCCCTATATAGATTACCTGTTCTAGAGACCAGCGTCGTTTTTTAATTATCTTCTTAATCACCCGACTTTTTCCGAAGACATTTAACTCCGATTCAATAAACTCAAATAGATGATCTAACTGGTGTTTTTTCAAAAAACTATTGACATTCTCTCGTCCATTTGAGGTCACAATTCCCAAGGTACACCCTTGATGTTTGAGGGTCTCTAATATGTCTGCCATATCCTGAACTAAATTCAAAGTATGAATGGCTTGATTCATTTCTCGTCTTAGCCGCAGCATCAGAAAAGGTAACTTATACCAAGCCACTCCTACTTTCTTGAGAACCTGTTCCGTAGAGTTGTTTCTGAGGTGATGGAGTTCTTCTGGCGAAGTGGAGCGATAGCCAAATTCGGGAGCAAGACGGTTGCTAATTTCAACCACCAGATCCAAAGATTCTGCTAATGTACCATCAAAATCAAAGATGAGGTGTAGAGTATTCAGCACCACAATTACAAGAGAATATGGGGACAACCGATCGGGATAACATCAATAGAGGTCAGGATTATGGACAGGGGCGATCGCCCAGGGGACTTGTCTGGAGTTGAGTGAGGGAGGCTGGAGTAAGGGTAATTGGGGTGATGGGCATCCACTTAAAGACCGTAGTTTTATCGGCCTCTTGAGAGATGTAAACGGGAGCGATTCGATCGAATTCCTCTTGATTCAACTCTAGGGAGAATTTATAGAGGGTATAGACAGTAGGTAAATTATAGCCTTTAGAGATTTTTTGGCATAATTCAGTTCCTAGAGATAAAAAGCGAGATCTTGAAAGCGTTAAATCCAATTCTTCCTGAATTCCCCGCATCGCCGCTTGAATGGGTTCTTCACCTGATTTGAGCTTTTCAGATACGCCCGCGAGATCTCTTTTGCGAGTATCCCCTCGATCGAGAATTTGATAGGCTTCAAATAACTGAAGTTCCGCTGGCAGATACGTCACTCGCACGCAAGCGACTTGAATATAGCGGATACCCTCTTGAAGCACGGATTCTCCTGATTGAATCTCTTGTTGGAGTTGTGCTATTGTTCGTTGCATGATTTTACCTCGGGCAATTTTTAAAGATGATTTTTATCGGGTTGTGATACTTCTGCCATTGTCCTTCCCTCTTTTGCGTCAGTACAACAAACAAAACAGGACTATTTAAGCAAAGGTTTTCAGGAATATCAGTCAGAATTAAGATTTGTTTTATAAATCTTCTAGAACCTTAGGAATCTTCTGTTTTCAGGAAGACGACCTATGTTAAACTACTGATTCAGGACTATTGTAGGGTTACCGGGGGCATAAAAAATGAAAACTGCTGCCATCGATCGGAGTTTAGTTTCTCCAGAGTGCGATCGCTATCCTCAGTTTACGGAACCTCTGCAATTAGGGGTGATGGCATCGGGGAGCGGCAGTAATTTTGAAGCCCTATTAGAGGCGATCGCCGCCGGGAAACTAAACGCCCGAATTAATGCCCTGATCTACAATAACCCAGGGGCAAAAGTTGCCGCTCGCGCTCAACGGTGGGGTATTCCTGCTATTTTACTCAACCATCGAGACTATAAAAAGCGTCGTCAAGAATTTGATGCTGCCATTGTCGAAACCCTAAAAGAACACAGAGTACAATGGGTAATTATGGCAGGATGGATGCGGATCGTTACTGAAATAATCCTCAGTGCTTTCCCTAACCGTGTGATTAATATTCATCCCAGTTTATTACCCAGTTTTCGCGGAATTCGTGGGATAGAAGATGCCTTAGAATCCGGGGTGAAAATTACAGGATGTACCGTACATCTAGCGGATTTAGAAGTAGATACAGGGCCGATTTTAGTGCAAGCAGCGGTTCCCGTGCTACCCGATGATACTCCAGAAACCCTACATGCCAGAATTCAAATACAAGAACATCGAATCTTACCCCAGGCGATCGCCCTAGCTGCCCAGCAATATAGCGCGTTGTAGGGAATGGGGAATACCAAGATATAATAAGAGAAAACTCGGATCGGTTTAAAATCTCTAGTCCCTAAAAAAAACAAATGGCTGCGTAAAAATGACAATGGATGAGCGTGAGAATCAACTGGCATTTGCTGTAAGTGGCGATCGCCAACGGGAACACGATCGATTACAGACCTTACAAAAACTTGGCTTACTCGACAACAGTAGTGTACCCATCTTTGAAGAAGCCACCCAAACCGTTGCCCACTATCTGCAAGTTCCCATTTGCATTTTAGGCATTGTCGATCGTCAAGTCGAATGGCTCAAAGCCGCCTTTGGCCTCTCGCGCCTGGGACTCATGAACGATCTAGCCGCTCAACGCTCCATTCCCCTACAACATTCCCTCAGTCGTCAAATTGTCGAAACCCGCAAAAAATGGCTGATTGCTGATTTAGCTAATCATGAAGAACTCAGCCAAAATTTCCTCTATCAAGAATATGGAATTCACGCCTATTTAGGCATTCCTCTCCTTCTCTCTGAAGGCGAATGTATTGGAGCCTTAGCTGTTTTAGATCTTGAACCCCACAGATTCACCTCCCAAGAAATTTCCTATCTAGAAATGACAGCTCGCTGGAGTTTGAGTGAATTTGAACGTGCCCATATACTAAAAATACCCTCCAACCAAACTGGATTAGTGGGTGTGAGTACAGCGCCCCAAAATTCCTCTTCTCAAGAGTTCACCACCCACTCTTCCAGACCTGCCCCAGCTATGGCAAGTAAAAACAAACTCCTAAATCAACTGAGCCAAGAGCTACGCACGCCCCTAACTTCGGTTCTGGGAATGGCTAAAATGCTCAACACCGAAACCTATGGCCCCCTAACCCCAAAACAAAAAGAATACATGACTATTATTTACAATAGTGGTCAAAATTTACTCTCTTTGATTAATCAAATCTTAGAATTAGCTGTTCTTGATGACCTCGCTCCACCGCTCAAAATTAAGCCCGTTGACGTAGAAATGCTCTGCCAGCAAGCTACCAGTCATTTAGAGACCTTAGCTAGCGATCAAAACCAACAAATTCGTTTATCTATTGAACCCGGAGTCCGCATTTGGCATGTTGATAAAGTATTAGTCCAACAAATTCTCTACCATCTGATTGCCAGTGTCATGGAGGGTGCAGCCGAAGAAAGTATCATTCGCCTTCATGCCTCTCATCGGGAAGATCAATTGTATTTTTCCATTTGGATTTCCCATCCTTGGCTTGGAGAAGGCCTTCCTAACCTAGATGAAGTGAAATACTGGTTTAAACAAAAAGAATTAAGAGACTCTAAGCAAAGTGTAACTTCCCCTGATGTCTCTTCTAGTGGGCCTGAATCTGCTGCATATGATTCTGTAAAATCTGATGGCTTCACTGATGTTTCGTCTCCATTAGAAACTCTAGAAGAGAAGCGAGAGACTTCTAGTAGCTTCAAAACTAAAATGCAGTTTCTGCGTTTAGAGTTAAGTTTCAATCTGGCTCAACTCCATGGAGGACATTTAGAGATTCAAGGGAAAAATGCGGCTAGTTATCGGTATATAGTACGATTGCAAGAATATAGTTGATTCAATTAACACTGAGATACTCTAATCTATCTACAATAACGGTATATGTAGAAGCGAAAAACTTTTCGCCCCTACAAAAATGTCTCACTGTTATTTGAATTGACTATACAGCGCTTTGCGCTGTTATGAGGGACAGTGTTGAATCCTCAAAGCTATGTACCAAAAGCCTATTCCCTATTCCCTAGCGCAAAGCGCTATATCTATAGGGCTTCGCGCTAGGGAATAGGGAATCGGTAATCCTCTATCTCCATATCGTCGTGTCTTCTTGTTCCCCTCATTCGCGATCTTTATCCTTCTTATGGTGTGCGTTGTAAGTATTGGAAAATAAGTTCAGCCGCGAGTTCATTGCCGGCGATATTCCAATGACTATCATTAGGTTTGTAGAGTTGTTCAAATTCTGAATATCCTTGAAAGTAAGGGAGGAGATCGATAAAATTAATCTCTGCTTCATTCAGTTCTTCTTGTAAGTATTGATTGGGTAAGCTAAAGTCGAAATCTTGGAGATTCATCTCTTGTGAATCAATGACTTTACTTTGCAGATTTGGATTGACTTGCAGTTCATCGGGAATCAGAATCACAAGCAGCTCAATATTCTGGCGATCGCACAATTCTTTGATTTCTCTTAAATACGTCATGGCTCCCCGCACTTTCGATTCTAATTCTGAATTATCAACCCGAAACAAGTCACTTCTGCCGATTTCAATTTGTAAATATTTCTCATCTGTGAGTGTGGGGAGATCGTCCTGATACTCTAGGTTGCCATGAATGACTTTTCCTTCATAACTGTTCTGAAGATCGATGAGGAATTTCCAAAATGAGAACACATAAGAATAGGATTCAATACTGCGTTTTGAATCATCAAAATCATTGCCGATAAAGAAGCTCAGAATGACTCGATCTGGATTTAAGGCTAGTCCTTCAGTCACCAGCAGAGCCAGATAATCTTTTGGGGAAAGGTTAGGAATCCCCATATTAATGATTTCTACACGATCGTCTCGTTGTTTGAGTTTCTCTTCCAAGCGAGTATAATAGTTGTAGTTATAGGGAACAACACCATAAGCAAAAGAGTCTCCTATGCCCAGAATGCGGAAGGTGTTTGGCGCTTTTTCAACTTGAAACTCCACATCTTTGAATCCCTGAGAATTCAAGCGAAAGTTATATTCAGGTGCTAAGGGTTGGCCGCGAAAGCGATTGTAGGAGCTATCATGAAAAATGAAACTGGGGTGCAAGTAGTTGTAGACTCGAAAGATAATTTCTGTTAATCCTAGGGAGATCAAGAGAATTAAGCCGATTTTAGCGAACGTTTGGCTTGCTTTTTTTAATCTCATGCGATAAAAAACAGGATTTATTGATCCGTCACACTAATATCTAAGCTAAAGTCTGTGGACTCGGTAGCTAGGACATCAATGATATACTCTCCACTTTCGGGAACTTGAGATTCCCAGTAGAGTAAATCATAGGCTTCTGGAATCAGTTCTCCTGTAGGATAGCGGATATTCAGGGTTACATTACCTTCAATTACCTTGACTTGCATGATCTGATCTTTTCTTATCCTGAGTAAATATCGCTGAATTTGCTGGCGATTGCTCTGAGAGTTGATTTCTATTCCTGTGGTTCCCGGTGCAAACTGAATCGTTTTGCTGTTAATTTCCAGTTCTGGTTCAAGAGTGGGTTCCGGGGTTAGCTCTGGTTCTGGAGTCGGTTCAACGGGAACATTCAACTGTTCAATTTCCAGTTGATAATCTGTTTCCTGTAAGCCTCGCAAGGGACTAACAATGATGGCATATTCCCCAGAAATAGGAAACTCTCCTTCCCAGAGGGAAATATCCGTGGAGTGATCGCCGATTGCCTCTCCTTCGGGAGTCAACAGCGTCATCAACACTCCATCCCCAGTAATAAACATCGAAAACCGATCCTCTTCCTGGGCAGAAATCAGATAATACTGGACTTCATTGGCTTTGAGCGATCCTTCCACCCTTGTCACTTCCCCCGGTGTAACTGTTAATCGTTCCTGATACGTGGTGGGTAAACTAGGAGGTTTAGGGGTTTGAAGGGGAGTCGGTGAAGGGGAAGGGGATAGAAACGGTGAAGGAGATACAGACGGAGAGGGAAAGGGAGATGGAGACGATGCAGGAGATTCTACCCCAGGATTAACCGTTTGCACCCTATCCTGACGCAACCAAGCACTCACCACCATCCAAGACGTAATCCCTGCAACTAAGGCCACGATCGCCCCAATCATTGCTATTTTGGAAGCAGACATAGGCTCGGCACCTGAAGAACGTATAGAACTTTGATATTGAGATTGAGTATATTGAGGGGTAAGTGCTTGGTTTTTTTGCTCCGAAAAACGAGGGAGAACGGTTGCACCACCAAGCGCGTGTAAAATGCGATCGGCACTT
This sequence comes from Roseofilum sp., assembly GCF_982964205.1. Lineage (NCBI taxonomy): Bacteria > Bacillati > Cyanobacteriota > Cyanophyceae > Desertifilales > Desertifilaceae > Roseofilum > Roseofilum sp. The sequence continues at coordinate 33,286 of NZ_CEZBFX010000001.1, forward strand.
GGGAAGCGATCTCCCGGTTGTTCCGCTAACAGGCGCTCCAAAATCTGGGTAAACTGGGGACTGATGGAAGAACTCGGCAGCTTCCAACTCAGGGTTTGCGGATCGAACAATTCCCCTGGTTCCTTCCCCGTCAACAGCACCAACACCGTCACCCCTAGAGCATAAAAATCACTACTCGGATACGCTAAACCCATCTGAAGTTGTTCCCTGGGAGCATATCCCACCTTACCCACCGTTGTTGGCAAAGTTCCCGTTTCACTGCATAACTGTGTCGCCAGTTCTTTTCCTACACCAAAATCAATCAACACCGGCAACCCATCCCGTTGTCGCCACATCATATTATCCGGGGCAATATCGCGATGGATTACCCCTTGAGAATGGAGATATCCCAAAACCGGCAACACTTGAGCCAGAAACGTCTTGACTTCATCTTCCGCAAACACGTGCCCCTGTGCTGTGCGCTCATCGAGCAGAGTCTGATAGGATTTCCCCTCCACATAATCTTGCACTAAAAACAAGCGTCCCTCTTCCTCAAAATTGGCGCGAAACTGGGGAACTTGGGCATGTTGCAGTTTGTAGAGAATCGTTGCTTCCCGTTGAAATAACTCCTCAGCTTTCTGAAGTCCTTGAGGATTTCTGGCACTCGGGACAAACTCCTTAATGGCGCACAGTTCATTAAAGCGCCCCAAATCTTCCGCCAAGTAGGTACAACCAAACCCTCCTTGACCCAGAAGTTTCACTAACCGATAGCGATGTTGTAGAATCAAGCCCAAGGGTGATGACATAGCAGATGTTTCCACTCACAACTCAATTGGATCTGGCGATCGCAATTGTTTTATTTTATTATATTTCTCCATCAATCCTCTTTTGCACCGGAAAATCGGTTGATTTCTAATTGTAAATCTTCTACAGCTTGCTCAAGGTTCTGTAAAGCAAAATTGGTTTGTTCAAATGTTTCTCTGAGATAAGCCGCTGTATATTCAGAATCCGAATTGAGTTCATTTACCGCTTTAGTAATCTGATTCGCTCCTTCTTTTTGCTGTTGAATATTGTCGCGCATTGACTCAATTTCTGGCCCCAATTCCTCCATATACTCTTTCGTGAAACTTTTCATTTGATCGACACCATTTTTTACAGAACTTTGCATCTCTTTCACAATCGGCTGAATCGTTTTAGCAATCATGGCAGATTCTGTTGCCAAATGGCTAATTTCTCTCGCAATCACCGTAAATTCTTGACTGCTTTCACGGGTATTTGTTCTAGCTGCTTCAATCGAAGCATTCAGAGATAACATCTTGGTTTGTGTGGCGATTCCTGTTATCCTGTTAACAATCTGATTGACGCTTCTAGAGTCATTATCAATTTTTTTTAATTGCCCCGATAGAATATCAACTGAGTGATTAAGAGCAGTAAATGTGGTTTCAAAACTTTCAATCTTATCCAATAAGATGTCAGACATTTCCGCTATAATCTCAGTATTTTTCCCCACCTTCTGACTGCCAACCACTTGGTTGTCAATCATGCCTTTGAGCTGGCGACTAGAATCTCGAATAAGCTGAGTAACTTGGGTTGATTCTAGCACTTGACTTGCCAAAACTTTTAATAAATTAATACTGTTTTTGAGATCTTCAGATAAATACCGAGTTTTAGTTTGATAGGTTTCTATATATTCTAAGCACAGTCCAGTTAAAGGAACGAGATAGGCAATGATTTTCAGGAAATGGGCAATATTAAAATTATTGTCAAATAAAGCAGTTGAGCCAAAGGCCATATAAACTTGCGTAGCGACATTGGGAATTACACTAATGATTAATGAATCGGCAAAAATACTGGGTTCCTTTCGGTAAAACATGGGATATAACACCCAGCCACTCAACAGAAATAACAGCAAAGGAATCACATCCCAGGGACGCGTAATTAGCGAATTGGGAAACATTGTTTCTGGAAGATGGTGGCTGGTGGCGGAAAAGTAAATAATACCATAGGCAACAAATCCAAATACGATACTGACTGAAAAAATAAGTCTAAATCGTTTTTTAGAGTTTTTTTTAGCCGATGAATCGATGGAAGTATTCATGAGAAGAATCAAAACTCCACCGATCATAATTAGGGCATGAAATAAACGACAAATTGCCCAAGTAAAGGGGATTAAATTTTCAGGATCGGCGACCGTATTAATTAAGCGATCGGAGACTAAAGTATGAAAACCATCCATTACTCCCGCAAAGAATAAAGCAATTCCTAATGTGGGAGTAATTGGATTGCCTTTGATACTATAATTGAGAAAACTTAACAGAACAATTAGAAGTGCCACACAACAAGCACTCCATTCTAAAATGGTATGTACAAAGCTGCCGGCTAAGGCATAGTGCATGGCATCCACGACTTGACTGTTTTCCCAATTTAGAGCATCTTGGAGATCGAAAGATTGGCCAGGTGTTCCAAAGTCAAGTCCTAAGAGATTTAAGCTAAAAGGGAGGATACAGATCAGGACGACTATCCAGGCAATCTGACTAGGAACTTTAGGTTTACTATGATAGATTGATGACATAGTATGTTTTTCTTCTTCAATTGAATATTCCTTTTAAAATACGGTATTTGACAATTAATAGTCATCGAACCATACAGGCAAGAATAATTTTGTCTATATTGAACAATTGTAAGATAATTATTTCTTGTTTATGACAACCTGAAAATAAAATGGGTTTTATGATTATACCAATAATACCCTTAAATTTTTTAATTAATATAGTGCTTCTTTCTTCTTGAGGAGTACAACGTGAAGCCTTAGACTCGAAGCAATACAAGTTATAGCGCTACGTTTTAGGGTTAGGACATTTCTAAATCCTATAAGTCTTTCACAGTCTACTATTGCCTGTTGCCTGTTGCCTGTTCCTAGTGCGTAGCGCTATATTCCCTATTCCCTATTCCCTAGCGCGAAGCTCTCTATGACTAATCAACTACTTTTAGCCATCCGTTTTGGAGAGCTTCAAAGATTCGTTGAATTACGGTACGTTGTTCTGTGGTTAAGACGGATTCTGATTGTAGGGTACGGATGAGGAGCTGCTGATCTAACCGTGAAATCCTGCCACGGGCAAAAATTTGGGCGAGGACTTGCTCTATCATGAACTCAGAGAAAATGGCTTCAGCAGGCATGGAATTAGGTTGAACTCTATAGTTTGAGTATCTCCCGGAAGCCTGTTCCTAGCCGTGATGGGTTTCTCTGAGCTGGCGTGATACTCAGGGATCTTAAGGGTGATGAACTAGGATAGGGATAGCGATCGAGATCGCTCGATAGAGGTATCTGGGGATAACAACGTATCGAGCAGACTCGATAGAACTAAAGCCCAGAGCTATTATTTCACCGTTGACTTGGACTCTAGGGGAGCATCAAGAACTTTGGCAATGCGATCGCGGGTTTTTTCTAAGTGAGCCTTAGTATAAGGTTCTAAGCCTCTTCCTCGTCGGCGCAAGGTGTTATCAATCCGATCTTCTAATTCCCGTAAGTTATACCAAGCTAGGGTAACGGCATCTTCAGGAACTCTAACTTGTCGTAAGCTCATCTTGCTTAAGACGGACACATATTCCCGTTGTAGAGCGCGACGGATACTGGAGAGGTTGGCGATATCTCCATCAATGACTTCTGTCCAAATGCTCTCTTGCAGGGTGGTGAAGAGTTCCGGTAATTTCAAGACTTCTTCTGTGGAATCAGTTTTTAACTCTAGATCTTGCAGACGGGAAAGACGGGTGGGAGAGAGAAGATTTCGCAAGACAACCGTCTGTAAGAATAGGAGGCGATCGCTAATTGGATAATCCAACTCAAACAAATCCGGGAATGCCCCCCAATGAGACCAACGAGAGGGCGCTAATTGGTTCAGCAACTGGGGTGAAAACTCAAAAGCTTTTGCGGAAAACACATTTTCATTGATCGCTTCTAAGGCTGCTCGTTGCTTCTCTACTGGCAGGGGTTGAAAGGGCAAACTGCCATTCGGATCGCCCGCATAATGGCGATTAAACGATTGTCCCCCCACATAGAGGGTTAAATTCATCGCATTGCGGAAATAGTAGAAAAACACAGCATCAAATAAATCCCGCATTTCACTGAAACTCTCTCCCGGAGCAGGCGATCGCCGATTTAACCGAGACCACATGGCTTGGGCATTTTCAAATTGCCATTGGGCATAGGTCAGAGGATCGCTACTGAGATCGAAAATATTCACCGCTGGGTCAAGACCACTGATAAAATCCTCATCCGTACCATAGGCTAATTCTGGTTCTGCCGCCCGTTGAGCAATTTGGCGCAATTCTCGCAATTCTGCTTCTGGAGAAATCGCATTTAGAGGTTTATATCCATATTCAATTGCCCAAATATCATAAGGCCCTAATTTAGTGGGGAAATAATCTCCTTGCGGTTTTCCTGGGGGCGCTAAATTCGGGGAGACATAATCCATCACCGACCCCACCATTCCCAGAGTACGGGTAATCTCTGGGTTTTGTAATTCTTCTGGACTTAGGAGCGTACTGCCATGGAAATTATGCCGTAATCCTAGGGTATGACCGACTTCATGGGCGACTAAAAAGCGGATAAATTGCTGTACATAATTCTCCATTTCTGGGCTACTGGGCAACACATTGTGCATCAAAGAAAGGGAGGTTGACCCGATCGCCAATTGCCGGTTAAACTCCTTCGCAAAGCAAACATCCCGATCTAAGAGAGATTTTGCTAAGGGAAACCCAGAGAGAAGATCTTTTTTCTCTTCCGATTCTTCTGAAAGGTCAACCCCCCGTAAGTAACTTTGTTCTAGGGTATCTTGGCAAAACCGTTGCAGTAAATTCTGTTGTTGTCCCCTTCCTGCGTCAGGATTGACTAAGGTTTGATATTGTCCTTTGATTAAGCGCACGACATTAGCATCAATCAAAATATCTGCATCTAAAATTTGTCCAGTCAGGGGATTCGTGCGGGAAGGACCAATCCCATAAAAACTAGGTTCAAAGGAACTTGACCAGCGCACCACATTGTAGCGAATATCGGCTGGAGTCCAGTCCGCTTGATCGGGCATTTGTCGGGCTTCGATCGCCTGGGGTAATCCGGCTTTGGCGAAGGCTTCATTCCACATCAAAATCCCTTCTTTGACCACCTGGCGATATTCGAGGGGAACGGTATTTTCAATCCAAAAGACTAAGGGTTTTCCTGGCTGGATATTCCAACGATTAATGTAGCGCACAAAGGGATCGCGGCGATCGCTATTGCCAAAGTCCTTATAGGCAGTTAAAAAATAACCCACGCGCTCATCGGCTAACCGAGGCTGATAGTCATGGGTTGGCAATGGGGAAAAACTATAATGCACGGCTAAATTGAAAGCGCGGCTATCTGGCAGGCTGGATAACCCGAAGCCCCCCCCTCGAAAGCCATAGAGGGCTTCAATTTCCAGATTTTCGGGAAAATTCTCGACTTCTGTAATATAAGAACTATCTGGAGCGACTGAATAGGTGCCATCGAGCAGATAGGGTAAAAACGTGGATAAGCCACTGAGATCCCCTTCTCCCATGACTAGATTGCTGACATCAATCAGTAGGGATTTCCGTTCTGGATGAACACTTTTAATGTCTAAGGAATACAGAACTGAATCGCTAAAGCCGTCCTGGAGCGATCGCGCCAAAGGATCGCCCGGATTCGTGCGAAAATTGGTTTGGGGAACCACAAATTGCACCCGGTCTTGCACTTCGCGAAACTGGAATAAAATCTCCCCTATGGGCATTCCATTTAATAAAGATCCTTCGCCAATACCACTCGATAGGGTCATCACGCATAAGAAATTCCGGTTCAGTTGTTCGGGGGCAATTTCTAAATAGAGATGCTCATTTTTTTCGGTCTTGTAGAGGGGAAATAAACCGTCTTGTTTCTGAGTACCTTCAATCACCTGATCGAAGGATTTAGGTGCTTTAGACTCTGATGATTCTTCGGATTTGATCCGATCTTCAATAGTCTGGGAAACCTGTACCACTGGTGTAACTGGCCGATCGACAAATGTGCCCCAACTGGGCAAGATCGTGACCGCCAGAAATCCCAGAATTAAACCGGCAATTAGATATAGTCTTTTCATACCCCAATCCAACAGTTAAGCGTTAGTTTTGATTCCATGATTAGATCCCCTATCCTCCCATCTCCCTATCCCCTCATCCTCTTTTTCAGGGGGGTAAGGGGGGATCAAGAAGTCTGTTGGTGACCCATTACCCAAACTTGGTAGAGTCCCCAAATGGCCATGGCCCGCAAATAATGACTAGCGCGGAAGGTTCGGGCTGCGGTAATGGCTTCTGGGGTGCGAAATTGTAGCCCATGGGTATAAATTTGATTGACTACAGCTTCCGCAATAGTAAAGGCTTCGGCTTTCATTCCCTGTTGTAACATAAATGCGGCTAATCCGAAGTTAATTCCTGTCCAGATTTCTAGGGGATGGGTGGCCTTGGGGTTTTCTGGCGAGCCATCGAGGTTAACACCATTGGCTACACCTAGAGCTGCTCGATCTGGGTTTTGGATCTGATTAAATTGGGTGAAACAGGTGTGATAGATGGTTTGTAGGGTGGTTATAGTGCAGTCAGCGGGCACAATGGACGGTAAGTTTAATAACTGGGCATAAAATTGACCGCAGAGCTGATCGGCCATGACAACTTGCGATCTGCTTTGGCTATCCAAGTTATAATATGCTCCATTCCAGAGCGTTTTTTGATACAGAGGTTTAGACTGGTCTAACCAGGTTGACCATTGTTCAATTTGAGCTTGGAGGTTGGGATCTGGGGAGTTTTGAGCGTCTTGCAGGTGTTGACCGATCGCGATCGCCCCTTCTAAAGCTGCTAACCATAAGCCTCCACAATAGGCACTGATGCCCTTAAGCTGCCAATCATCAAAGGTTTGATCGGGCGCTCCTGAGTTTTCGGGGATGCCATCGCCATCTTGATCAAAGGTTTTTAGATAATCCAGGGTTTCCACAAGAGCGAACCAGCATTCTTGCAAAAATTCTAGATCCTCTGCTCCTGTCCACAGAAAATATCGATAGACTTGCAAGACAAAATCGCATCCTAAATCTTTCCATAGGTTGCAGTCTTGATAGCTGGTGTAATTGGTTTTATCCCAGGGATGTTCGTTGGGAGCGCCTAGATCGTGGGGGGTAGCACTGGCAATTTTGCGCACGGCTTGCGCTTGATTATAACCAATAATTCTTGGCGTACTATCTCCCTGGGGAATGGCGCGAGCAAAGGCTAACATCACTGCTTTTTCTAGTTTCGGCCAGAGTAAAGTTAAGGCAAACCCACCATAGAGCCTAACGTCTAAGCTTTCATACCAGCGATAGTCTAAACATTCGAGTACCCCAAATTGACCGATGGGGTCATTTTCTGTGCCTGCCGTCCACAGGGTTCCACCGTCGGCGAGTAGGTAAAGTTCATTAAACAGAGCCATTTTCAGGGGTTCGGGAAATCCCGAATCGCCTAAAATGGGTTTGCGCCAATCCGCGATCGCCTCTTTCCAAGTATCTGAATGTTTCAGAGCTGTGCGTACCATTGACCAGGCATTTTTACCATTGCGCCCGAAAAAGTCGGTATAGCGTCGATAGTAGCCAATCGGTTGCCCGGCGGTTGCTTCATCGGTTGAGGGAACTTGTCCAGCAAAGTCACCCTTGGCTTGGGTATAGCCAAATTGGGTAACGGGAAAGTCCCAAGCGAGGATAAAGGGAATTTTGCGAGTCCGTCCGGGTCTGAGGGTAAAGCGGACGGCAATCGCACAGGCGAGACGTTCCCCGGATGCGGCTGGGGTTTCGTCTTCTGAGTCGGACAAAGACCCATCGGTAGCAAAGGGAGACCAAACCGCATCCCCACTACTGGTAGGGTCCCAACGGGTATGGTAAAAGACTTCGACGGCTGGATTGGCGATCGTGGCGATCGCCCATTGCCCTTCCCCTTCTTCGGGGATCTCATGGGTACTCAGGCGACTCATTAAGCATCCCACCCGAAAGTTATTTTCAATCCACCGGTTATAGTTATCCGTACTTTCTCCCCATTGGGGTTGATAGTCATAAACCGGCGATCCATCATCACGAACGCGAATTTCAGGGGTTTTGATCGCATTCGTAAACCAACCCACCGTATTTTCCCAGGTGAGCAGAATACTCAGAGTAAGGGGTTGATCTGTGGGGTTATGGGCAGTCCATTCAAAGATGGCGAGGGGATAGCTTGTCTCTTGGTAGTTGTGGGGAATAATGGGCGAAAACTGTTCGCACAGCAGTTGGGACTGATAGACCCCTTCGTAGTGATACCAGCTTTGGGGATAAAGGGCACTGTAGGTTCCCGTTTGTTGGACAGCGCTGGTGGGGGGATACCATTGCCAACTGCTTAGGCTTCCATCTGTGGGGGGTTCGGTGCTTAAGGCATAGGTTTTGCTGCGCCCATCTGAGGTTTCTTCAAAGACACTAAATTGACACGCGGGTAAGGTTTTGAAGATATGTTCTCCCCCATCAATATGCCAGAGGTTAAAGTCTCCCCTGGGCGATCGCCCGATGCATCCTGCACCTAAGCCACCCAGGGGCATTCCATGCCAAGGGCCATCATCTAAATTGGAAGCATAACGCACGGTGTAAGGGTTGTCCCACCCTAAACCGAGGGGGCGTTGCCATGCACAGGAAGGAATCTGGAGTTGAAAGGGTTGATTGGTCATAGGGTTTATTCTACAAGTCTCGGCGCGATAGTAGGGCAATTCTCCAGGTGCCGAGGACAAAGGAGAAACAGGGATGATCCCCCACAGGAATCAGGAGTTTGGCGACGGGTAGGTGCCCTAAGGGAGCCTGAAGGCTAAAGGTTAATCGATCGTAATCTAACCAGATTTCTTGCGATCTCCACCCCACTCTCTGGCCAAATTCAGCATAGTTCTGATAGCTGAGGTTCCAGATTTGCTGTTGGATCGAAAACCCAAAATGATTGTAGCTATGTTCTCTCCACAGGCGATCGAGCCATTGGAGATCGGAGGTAGGGATAGCCAGAGCATGGGACTTGTTGATGTAGCCTTCTGAAGCGCGATCGCTTAACTGCAATAATATCCTGCCGGTTTCTTCATCTGCTTCTTTCCACTGTTGTACTACCAGCAGATCTTCTAGTGTTTGATAAGTTGACTCATGAGGAATTACGGTTTTCATGGGTATTTTTTCTTCGTTGCTCCCTTAATTCATGATAGCGCTTTTATGCTCTTTTTCTCAATACACTACCCTTGTTCTCAGTGAACTCACTATGATATAAATCAAGAAACTTGACGCGATCATCTGGCACTAATTTATGTCTTCTCCGTTGAAAACCTGCCTCCTAAAAAACTTGGATGATATCCCCTACCTTGACGATCGAGGACAATTCCCCGAACAATTCTCTAAAAAAATTGGAGTTTATGCTATTTTTAACGAAAATAAAACATTACAACTGGTTCATTATTCACGGGATATCTATCTAAGCCTAAAACAACATATGGTGCGACAACCTCAAGGATGTTATTGGGTTAAAGCCTATGTGATTGACAAGCCGAACCGCAGCCAATTAGAACAAATCAAAGAAGCTTGGATTACTGAAAATGGCTCAATTCCCTTGGGCAATGATATACAGTTCAGTCAATGGACCGATCCCATCAATGCTAAGGTGTCCATGACAGATGAAGAAAAGGCAAGTTATGAAACCAGTGATGAATTAGGGCAAATCAAGCTTTTAAAAACGGTAGCTCGCCGAGTTCAAGAGGAAATCTTAGAGCGTTTAGAGCCTCGGAAAATTCAAGATTCATTTCGGTTTAATCCGAAGTTAAAAGAAAAAGGATTATTGGACTTGAAGTAAGATAGGACGGGGAATGGGAAAACTATTTTTCCTATTGCCTATTCCCTTTCGCTAGACTTCCAAAGAACTTGACTGACTTTCTCCCAAGTTTTCTGGGCTACCTCCTTAATTTGATTTCGATTATACCATTTCTGAAACTCTTGCTCATATTCAACATCAGTCATCTGGTAAGTATTCCAGGTTTTTAGACCTAGGAGTAGTCCCCAGGTCAAAACTACATAGATCGACCAGGACAACGTGCCAACACTGACTAAATTAATGAGGACGAGAAAACTATTAGCAATAATATATTTACCAGCATCTTTCTTTAAGGTTTGATAACGCTGGATATCAAATTCTTTACGATGTTTCAGCTTGCCTTGTTTATCTAGCCACTCTTGCTCGGCAGCTTTTAACTGTTCAGGGGAAATTTCTAGTTCTGTGGCAATTTCCACCAACTGTTCATAGGAAAACTCTTCTAAATGATTTTGGCGAGCGATCGCCAACTGCAAAATCTGTTGAAGATCCTCTTGGCGATAGGAACGAGAGATAGGCGACGAAGAACCAGACATCATCTTAAAGTTATAGGAGAATCAGAATCCAATCATTGACCAGGGGAGGGGGAGTGAGAGTGAAGGTAGGATAACGTTTGCCCCCATCTATTATGCCGAAGTTTAACCGATCCAGACAAGGGGAGGGGGAAGTGTTAACTCTAGGATTGAGAGCAAGAGAATAGGCAGATTCTAAACCTTTAAGCCGAACTGTTCAAGGACGGATAATCCCCCCAAAACGTCCTTAACCCTCAATTAGCCGACGATTACAATAGAGAGAGCGAGGCGCACCCCTCCCCTTATGTGATGCAATCTCAAAATCAGAGGTGTCTTATGAACGGCAATATTCGTGTGGGCAGTCTTTTTGGCATTCCCTTTTATATTAATCCCTCCTGGTTTCTGGTTCTCGGTTTAGTGACGTTGAACTATGGAACCAACCTCAGTGCTACTTTTCCCCAACTCGGTTTAGCTCTACCTTGGATTTTAGGATTAGGCGCTGCTCTGCTACTCTTTTCTTCTGTTTTAGCCCACGAACTTGGCCATAGTTGGGTTGCTATCCGTCAGGGGATTGGGGTGAATTCGATTACTTTATTTCTCTTTGGGGGACTAGCGAGTTTAGAAAAAGAATCGAAAACCCCTGCTGAAGCCTTTTGGGTGGCGATCGCAGGTCCTGCGGTGAGCTTAATTCTCTTTGGCCTGTTTACAGGTATCGCTATATATGCTCCCCTGAGTGGCCCCATAGCCGCCATTATTGAGCTTATCGCCTACATTAACCTAGTTTTAGCCTTTTTTAACCTAATTCCTGGTTTACCATTGGATGGGGGCAATATCCTTAAGGCTCTAGTGTGGAAAATCACTGGCAACCCAAACCGAGGTGTGGTGTTCGCCAGTCGGATGGGACAGGCGATCGGTTGGTTTGGGGTGGCGATCGGCGGACTCTCCCTGTTTAATATTCAAATGGTTCTGTTCGGTGTACCCATTGCTGGTAGTATTTGGACACTCTTGATTGGTTGGTTCCTGTTGCAAAATGCGGGTCGCTCGGCGCAGTCAGCAACCCTGCAAGATATTCTCACTCACCTGAAAGCAGAAGATGCAGTTTATACCGAAAGTCCCATCGTTGTGTCTAATCTCTCCTTGCGCGAGTTTGCCAATAACTATGTCATTGGTCAAAAGCAATGGAAAAAGTTCCTAGTCATTGATGCTGAAGGTCTTCTGTTAGGGACAATCTCCATTGATGATATGCGATCGGTTTCCACCTCTGAATGGCCTGAAACCACGGTTGAATCCTTAGTTAAACCGACTCCTACTTCAGAAACGATCCAATCCAATCAAAACCTCTTAGAAGTTGTGAAACTCTTGCAAGAAAAACAACTCTCTGAACTACCAGTGGTTCGCGAGAATGGTAGTTTAGTCGGCTTACTGGATAAGACAGAAATCGCCCGCTTGGTTCAACAGCAAGCCTAATCAATTAACCAGTAATATCTGTAGGGGCGAAAAAATGCGCCCCTACAGATATTGTACCCAATCCGGCAAGAATTCAATGTGGATACCGTCAGGAACTTTAACCTTTCACTCCTTGAGCCAACCTGCCCCATCCCTTTCTCATTGCTTTACTCGCCAGTTGTATTTGTTCTTTCGGCGCTTGGAAAATGGCCCAAAAGGGGATTAAACATCGGCGTAACCGAGAAAAACTCAAATCCAGCCAACCCAGATTATCATCGCGATCGGAGGAGGGCGATGATAATCTGAATAAACTGTTAGCATAAACAGCTAAGGGGAACGGGGTAGCCCAGTTCTCCGTCTACAAACCCCCCAGTTGCGTCATTCATACAACCCGGAGTAATCGATTCAATGTGTGGAATTGTTGGCTACATTGGTACTCAAGAAGCGAAGGATATTCTCCTTTCTGGATTAGAGAAGCTGGAATATCGAGGTTATGATTCGGCAGGCGTTGCTATGATTTCTGAAGGCGAACTACACGCCATCAAAGCTAAAGGAAAGTTGTATAATTTGCGCGATAAGCTCAGGGGGGTTGAAGACAAGGCGCGGGTGGGAATTGGCCATACTCGATGGGCAACCCATGGTAAACCGGAGGAGTATAATGCCCATCCCCATACCAATACACAGGAAACGGTGGCGGTGGTGCAAAATGGAATTGTGGAAAATTATCGGGAACTGCGAGAAGAACTGAAGGCGAAGGGTCATGAGTTTGTTTCCGATACAGACACTGAGGTGATTCCCCATCTGATTTCTGACTATTTATCGAGTCATCCCAGTTCCTTCCTAGAAGCAGTCAGGCAAACAGTGAACCGGTTAGAGGGGGCGTTTGCCATTGCTGTCATTTCGACTCAATTCCCCGATGAACTGATTGTAGTCCGCCAACAAGCTCCCCTGGTGATTGGATTTGGTCAAGGGGAATTTTTCTGCGCCTCGGATACTCCTGCTCTGGTTTCCCATACCCATATTATTTTGCCCTTAGATAACGGGGAAATGGCTCGTCTGACTCCCTTGGGAGTTGAAGTTTATGATTTTCGGGGAGAGCGACGGGTTAAATACCCCCAAACCCTGAACTGGAATCCCAGCAGCGCAGAAAAACAAGGATTTCGCCACTTTATGCTCAAAGAAATTTATGAGCAACCAACGGTTCTACGAACCCAACTCGATGCCTATTTTGACCCGGAATGGTATCTCCAACCCCAGGACAAAAGCCGTTCTAGCCAGTCTTCCCCGTCTGTCTCCTCCCAGGGACTGGTGCAACTCAATTTGCCTAAGAGCTTGTATGAAAACTTAGAGCAAATTTATATTGTGGCTTGTGGAACCAGTTGGCACGCGGCGCTAGTTGGAAAGCATTTACTGGAGCAGTGGGCGGGTATTCCAACTTGTGTTCAATATGCCTCGGAGTTTCGCTACTCTCCCCCTCCTTTAACAGCCAATACGTTAACCATTGGGGTTACTCAGTCGGGAGAAACGGCCGATACTCTGGCAGCTTTAGGGATGGAACAGGAGCGGCGCAAGGCCCACCCTTTAAGTACCTATCAACCTCGAATGCTGGGCATTACAAATCGGCCGGAAAGTTCGTTGGGTCGGTTAATTCCTTATATTATTAATACCCATGCCAATTTAGAGGTGGGAGTGGCAGCAACGAAAACGTTTAGCGCTCAGGTGATGGCGTTTTATGCTTTGGCGTTGGATTTAGCTGATCGCCGCCAGTCCCTGAAACCGGAGGTTATCGAGAGTATTATCAAGAAGTTACGGGAATTGCCAGCGCTGATTGAGAGGTTGATTGAAGAGCAGGATCGTTATATTGGTGAGTTGGCCCATCAGTTTAATGAAACGAGCGATTTTATCTTTTTGGGTCGGGGAATCAATTTTCCTATTGCCTTAGAAGGGGCATTGAAGCTCAAAGAAATCAGTTATATTCATGCGGAAGGCTATCCGGCTGGCGAAATGAAACACGGCCCCATTGCCCTGTTAGATGCAAAAGTGCCGGTTGTGGCGATCGCTACTCCTGGAGATCTCTATGAAAAAGTGCTCTCCAATGCCCAAGAAGCCAAAGCCAGAGATGCTCGTTTAATTGGAGTGACCCCTAAAAACTCCCTCGAAGCTCAGGATATTTTTAACCAAATCTTAGCCATTCCTACGGTCGATGAGTTTCTCTCTCCCTTGGTTACAGTGATTCCTCTCCAGTTACTGGCTTATCATATTGCTGCCCTTAGAGGTCTCGATGTCGATCAACCTCGCAATCTGGCTAAGTCGGTGACCGTAGAGTAGGGGGATAGGGGGATGGAGGGACGCACAGACACCCTATTCCCTGTTCCCTATTGCCTATTGCCTCACGGATAAAAAAAACTTTTCTATGCAAGTCTTCCCTTTCCTAGAGTGTTATGCTATTGTGAGGAAGTAACAAGAAAAATAATTCCTAGCTGTTCTTGTTCTCTAATTCTGCAGAATCCTCACGAGAAACCTAACTCGCTACTAGGAAAGTACACATAGAAAAGATTTGACAAACTTCAAATATGAATCAAGGTTGTATGAAACAACAGGTTGTTCACCCAATGTTTAAACTACAAACCAAAGTGAAATCATTGGTGGATTCCAATATCCTGAAACCGACAGATGGCATTTGGAAAATGGCATTTTTGTATGGCGATCAGTGGAAATATTGGAAAAAAGAATTGAAAGCCTATGACTTCTCTATGCAAGACCCAGTTAGTGAACTCCTGGCCGTAGAAGAATGGGAAGACTAATGCCATGCTAGGGGTAAATAACCAATTATCAAAAAAATAGGTCTCAAATCCCAAAACTCCTTTATCCCGTAATGGCTGAAAGTGCAGAATCTAAAGCTTGCGCTAATCGTTCAGCATTGGGGAATCGATCGCGGGGTTTAGGAGCTGTCGTCTTTTCAATCACGTCCCGCAGAGGTGGAGAGAGCGCTCCCACCGACTGCAAGTCTAAACGATAGGAGAGATCCCGGCGACGCTTATAATACTTAAGCGGCTGCTCTCCGGTCAGTAAAAACACAAGAGTTGGACCTATCGCATATAAATCTGATTGGGTTACCGGTTGTCCTCGATCCTGTTCGGGGGCACTATAGCCCTCTGCTCCAATCCGAGTTCCCAAGGGCGTTCCAATCTCCTTAACTGCTCCAAAGTCAATCACCACAATCTGACGATCTAAGCGACGTAGCAATAGATTCGCTGGTTTGATATCCCGATGCACAATCGGGGGTGATTGGCTATGCAAGTAACCCAAAATCTGGCAGGTTTGAATCATCAACTCAATGGCAACTGGTGCAGAAAACGGCCCCTGCTGATAGAGCAAGCGCTCTAAATCCTCACCATGGATTAACTCCATTGCCAAATACTTTTTACCCTCCTCAATAAACGAATCAAAAAAGCGAGGAATTCCGGGATGGTTCAACCCCTTCAGGGTTCGAGCTTCCCGATCAAACAACTCCCTAGCCTTGGCAATGCGGGCTAAATCAGAATTCATTTCCTTAAGCACGATTAACGGAGATGAATTTTTTTTCGATGGAGGAGGATAGGCTAAATAAGTTGTGCCCATACCCCCTTGACCTAAAATTCGCAAAATCCGATAATCCCGCACTTGTTTTTCAACGTGCAAGGGTTGACCACAATGGATACAAAACAAATTATTCGGAGCATTGCCTTCATGGGTGCATCCTGATGTCGTTGGAGGGAGAGCAATCATCTGATTTACAAAGGTAAGCTCTAAAATTGGCCCTCCAGCAGCTAACTGGATCAGACTTTTACTCTCGACGATCATTTGGGAGATGGCTTGATGGTTCACTAGCGTGCCATTTGTGCCTCGGTTAGTGACTCTCCAGGCGATCGCCTCATCCGTCTGATGTGGAATGGGTTCTAACTCCAAATGATACCGAGACACCAAATCATTAGAAAGCACCACTTCATTATCCTGGGCCCGGCCAATACGAACTTTCCCTTGAGGAGGGAATTCCCAGCTTTGCAGCGGCTCTCCTTTCTTCGGATCTAATAGAGTGAGGGCGATCGTCCCTTGTATCATCTTGACGTATCTCAAACAGTACAGAACAATTCAATATTGACTTAACGGCTTAATCCGCCTAAATTAGGGCGCACCTTGGCCCGAACTAGAACCACCGTAATATTGTCATGACCATTATGTTCGTTAGCCAAATCTATTAAATCACTCACTCCTCGCTCCAGATTGACACGAGAACTCATTAGGGGTTCAATATGCGTCCCTACATGCTTTTCTACTAAATCATTATCCGTCAGTCCATCGGAGCTTAATAGCAATAGACTATCTTGATTAAGTTCAAAACAATAAATATCCGGTTTGACAAAATCGTTATGGCGTGGACCTAATGCTTGAGTTAACTGATAGGCATCGGGACGAGCAAAGGCTAATTCAGGTTCTAATCCGCGCTTAATTTCCCGTTGGGCAACATCATGGTCTTGAGTCAGTGCGCTTAACCCCTGTTTTCGACTAAACATGTATAACCGACTATCGCCCACATGGGCAACAGCCACATGAACATCCTGAATTAAGACCAAAACCAAGGTAGTTCCCATTCGTCCGCTTCCGGTACGACTTTGGGATTGATTAATGTCATAGATGGCTTGATTAGCCTGTAATATGCCTTCTCCAATACATTCAGTCGAAGGTAGACGAGAGTCAGAATCGGGTAAATCAAACCAATGGGTTTGAAAATACTCTTTGAGGGTTTTCACTCCAACCATACTGGCTTCTTCTCCACCAGCATGTCCACCCATCCCATCACAGAGAATATACAAGCCTTTGGCATGGATAGTACGCCCAGTTTTATCTTCAATGCGTTCTAGTTGGGTATGAATCAGAAAACTATCTTCATTGTGGTCTCGTTGCATCCCCTTATCCGTTGCCCCCGCATAATCGAGGCTAAACAGTTGCATCGGTAAAACCACAGTGGGCATATCTTCAAAGGGGGCACCTGTGGAACTGGGAAACTGGGTAGGGGCAGATGGAGAAAATGCAGCGGGGTTATAGTCGTTGTAGTCAATAGGTTGGGTTTTGTCCTGATCGAGTTCTTCTTCAGAATAGAGGGGGGCAAGGCTTTCGGGATCGTTGTCTAGGTCTGGATGACCTTGTTCTTCGGCTAAAATGTCTTCTAGGCGATCGCGTAGTTGGTCAATGGAGGTCATTTTTTCCGCTTTCAGGTCTTGAAAGAGGGTGAGTAACGATCCCACTTGAGTCATATCTGATTGTTGAAAGAGTTTTTGCCACAGTTTACCTAACTCTTTAAGGGTGACTGCTTCTGGGTTGCCATCGGGATATAAGCATTTAAGGCACAGAATTTCATCTTCATCGAGCAGAAGGTTGTCTAGTTCTAGGAGGCTTTGGCAACAATGGACGATTTCGAGCTGTTCCCAGAGATCGATCATCTCATGGAACATAAAGATAATTTGCTCTGAGGGCATGTTTTCTTCCCTCCACAGATCGACCACTTTTTTCCAGTCTGAACGGTCTTCGATCGCCGTAACTGTTTTGTTTTCGTCTTCCAGCCAAGATTCCTGCAGGGAAGGGACACGATGGCGATCCATTTCATTGAGTTGTGATTCTAGCGCTCGATAAATCTGGGCGAGTTCTGGAAGAATAACTTGTGCATTGGGTGAGATATCCATAGGGTTGTTTAGGGTTCGTCTTGAGCTTGATTTGGGAGAATTGTTAATTAGTACGTCTGGAGATTCTGGGCATCCAGAATAGTGGCTTAAGAATAGATAACAATAATCAGGGGAGTTGGACAACCGGGTGGACGGTGGCGATCTGTGACTGATCGCATTAGCGATCGGGCTGGGCATTGCTGCGCAATGAGGCTGGGCATCGCTGTGCGATCGCATAATCTCTTGCACCTTTCAGGATAGCAGGTTAGATTTCCCATGGTCATTTATTGTCTCAGTTTGATGATTCAATGAAGAGCCGTTTAATTGTGTAACAAATTGCAAAAATGATGTCTGAGCTATCCGATCGCAATCTTAAGATAATTGGAAGGAGAGGATTAAAAAATTGACTCAACCTCCTTCCGCTACTCCTGTTACTCCAAGGATAACCCTTGCTAAGATCATGTCTGTTACCAGAGCCTTACCCTCAATTCAACCCCATTTACCTAAAATTCCTAAAATCAGTTCCACCGTATCTGCCCTATTAGCTGTCTTTTTGGCGATCGCTTGTTTATCCTTCGCTGCTATTTTCATTCGCTTGAGTGAACGAGAGCTGGGCCCATTTTCTACAATTTTCAACCGGTTTTGGATTGCCTTTATCGTTTTGGGGGTCGTTTATGCCCTAGAACACTCAAAAAACAGCGATTCTCTAGATCCCAACCCAAACGTTGAACCGCTCAATCGACGGGATGTGATGTTGTTAATCAGTGCAGGGGTGATGTTTTGGGGATGTTTGGCCTTTTGGGCTTGGTCTTTGACTCTAACCGGTGTCGCCAATTCTACCATTTTACATAACCTAACGCCTTTATTTACAACTCTGGGGGCTTGGATCATTTTCCGTGAGTCCTTCGATCGGCCGTTTTTAATGGGCTTACTCATTGCTCTGATTGGGGCGATCGCCCTGGGACTCGATGATTTCCAAGTTGGCGCTGAACATCTGAATGGAGATATTGCCGCCCTATTATCGGCTGTCTTTTCTGCTGCCAATTTAATGTTAATTGAAACTCTGCGCCACAAATTTCCCGCTACGGTAATCTTAATGTGGTGCTGTGGTGTCGGCGCAATTCTCTCCCTGCCGGTTGTTTTATTGGCTGAAGACCAACTCTTTCCGATTACAGTATCGGGATGGCTCTCTGTGATTGCCTTAGCGGTGATTTGTCAAGTGGTGGGACAAGGATTACAAGCCTATAGTCTCAAGCGTCTGTCTTCGGGTTTAGTGGGAATTTTCCTGTTACTCGATCCGGTTTTTGCCGCGATGATTGCTTGGATGGTTTTTGCTGAAGGATTAACGTTGATTAATATGATTGCTTTTGCTACGGTTTTAGGGGGAATTTATCTAGCTAAATCGAGTCAATATAGCGATCGCATCCTCAGTCAAGAGTCATCTACCTAGAATGGTTGGGTTAATCGCCATCCATCTGTAGGGGCGAAAAAATCTTCGCCCCTACTTGATCGACGATAGTATCATGGTGAGTTAAGTTTCTAGTTATATCATTTCTGAATTTTTAATTGATATTAGGTCTACAGTCATGAGTTCCCATATCCTGGTCATTGAAGATGAAGAAAAACTCGCTCGTTTTGTGGAGTTAGAACTGCAATACGAAGGATACCAGGTAAGTGTTGCGGGGGATGGGTTGACGGGATTAACTCGTATTCGAGAGTTGAAACCCGATTTAGTGATTTTAGATTGGATGTTACCAGGGTTAAGTGGAATTGATTTATGTCGCCGTTTACGCCAAACAGGAGAGAATGTCCCAGTGATTTTGTTGACTGCTAAGGATGAAGTTGGCGATCGCGTTGCGGGATTGGATGCGGGTGCGGATGATTATCTGGTCAAACCCTTTAATATTGAGGAATTATTGGCCAGGATTCGGGTACAAATTCGCCGAGTGCAGAAATCGGAGCGCGAGTATTTAGCCTTTGAGGATCTCAGTTTAGATCGCAGGTCGCGGGAAGTCAAGCGCGGCGATCGGGCGATCGAGCTAACCGCCAAAGAATTTGATTTGTTAGAATATTTGCTGATGCATCCCCGCCAAGTTCTCACCCGCGACCAGATTTTAGAACAGGTTTGGGGCTATGATTTTATGGGCGACTCCAATATCATTGAAGTTTATATTCGTTATCTGCGCTTAAAGTTAGAAGCTAATGAAGAAAAACGATTAATTCAGACGGTGCGCGGTGTCGGCTATGTTTTGCGGGACTAGATTGATTTATTCTCTAGTAGGTAAAACGTAAGGCTCTAAATTTACCGTTGTTTTAATACCACCAAAGTAATATCATCAAACACTTTTTGTTGCCCAATAAACTGGCGTACTTCTTCAATAATCAGATCGCGAATTTGCATCGCTGAATATTGCCGATACTGTTGTGCTAATTGAGTTAATCGCTCTAACCCATAAAGTTCATTCTCCATATTTTCCGCTTCTGTAATGCCATCTGTGTATAAGATAACAATATCATCTCGATTTAAGATGATCTCTTGTTGAGCAACAAATTCACCAATCTCCAATTCCAAACCAATAGGGAACCCTAAATCCAGAGTATCGATCAATTCCAGTTGTCCATCGGCTCGAACTAGGATAATTTCTTCATGTTGACCACTAACCTGAATCACTCCACATTCATAGTTCAGAATAGCTAAACTCATATTTTTGTCAGAGTTCATGCGTTCCAAGTTTTGATATAAGGTTTGATTAACTATTTCTAAAAAATGAATCGCATGGGTTTCCTGGATATTTTCTAGAGTGCGAATAACCGTTTGCGCCATTAACATCAATACTCCACTTTCTAAACCATGACCGGTTACGTCTCCGATACTAATTTTAATGCGATCGCCTTGCTTTAATACATCATAATAATCTCCTCCTACTTCATCCGCAGGCTCCATAAATCCCGCAATATCCAAGTTTTCCACAACTTCTAATTCAGTTTGCTTAGGTAACACCATCTGTTGAATCTTTCTGGCGACATCCACTTCTGAACTCAAGCGTAGATTTTCGGAAGTTAGTTGTTCATTTAATGTTTGAATTTCTGCGTTAGCTAAAGCCAGTTCGGCAGTTCGTTTTTCTACTTTTTGCTCTAAATTACGGTATAAATATGCATTTTCTAGAGCGATCGCCGCTTGTCCTGAAAGAACCTGTAGTGTATTTACTCTATCATCCGTAAAAGCACCTGTAGTTAAGTTGTTCTCTAGATAAACCATACTAATTAATTTACCCTGATTGACTAGGGGTATACAGAGAATTGATTGAGATTGATTGGTTTTAATATAAGGATCTCGAGTAAAATTGCCAGAATAACAAGCATTATTTAAGACCAAGCTTTCCTGCGTTCTAGCAACATAGTTCACGATCGCATGACAAACCGTATTAGATTCTGTTACGGGTTGGTTCTGAAGGGCTACAATCTCTTCAGAATCAACACTTCCTGATGCTTCAATGACTAAATTGTCTTCATTAACAATAATCAAACATCCAGTTTGTGCCCCCGCATTTTGCAGGATAATATGCATTAACTCTACTAGCAATCTATCTAAGACAATTTGTCCAGAAATAACTCGATTAGCTTTAAAGATTGTATCAAAGTCTAAGACCTGTCTGTAAGTTCCGGTAGTATCTCTTGAGGTCATGCTATGGGAAGGAGAGCTATTGTGCAACGTGGGGAAATCGTTCTCGAGGGCAGCGATTTTTGCCAAGGCTCCCCAGCGATCGTAACCATAGATCGCATTGAGCAAATATTGCTGGGCAATTTTTTCCCGTCCCAAGCTCCGATAAAACTCAGAGGCTCGTTCGGCCGCAATGCCCATTTCTGCCAAAAAGCCATTGGTTTGGGCACTTGAGAGCGCGCGATCGTAATAGTCCATTGCCTCTAAAGCTCGCCCTTGAATGCGTGCTTGTTCGGCTAAGATCAGTTCGTGCTTGCTTTGATAATTGTGAGGGGCGTGACTCGCCCAGTTAGCGATTTGAGCCGTATTTGCTTGAATAGCCTCCCAAGTTGTTATTTGTTCCTCTGGCGATAAGTCAAAATAGATGGCTAACTGTACCAAGGTTTCATAGAAAATATACCCTCCAGCAAGCATAGAAGCATAAGCTGATGTTTGGTATTGGGATGCGATCGCAATCTTGGTCTTAGCAGTTTGCCAATCTTTCATCAGGTAAGCCAACATCACCTCGGCACAATATACAAAAAACAGCAACATCAAATTTTGTGAGGCTTCGATGTATGTTACCTCCTCGTGGCTGAGATATTCACCCTCAAGGATTTGCACATTCGGTGCTTCGCCCCGTAAATTTTGGGTCAATTGTCGCCAAGTTTTCGCTGGATACCAAGCATGATCCTGCTTTGTTTTTGCGAGTAGGTCTACATAAGTCTGCTGTGCCCTTTCCACATCCGTTAGTGTCATCCCCGTCAGCATCATGTAGCCGCACGAAAACATTGCAGAATAGGCTGCATAAACTACATCCCCAGTTTCAAGACCCATGTATACGGTTTCCTCTAGAGCTTTAATCCCGTGCTGATGGGGTTCTTTCCAATGACCCGTAAAGCAATTAAAGAGCATATGCACCTTGCACTTGAGTGCATCGGAGGGATATTGCTCCAGAATCCGCAATGAAATTTGTCCTGATTGATAGGTCACATCAACATCAAATGGGATCAAGATTATTCCATAGGCATAGGCTGCTAGAGAAGAGTGACCAAATTCCAAGCAGAGGTTCTTGATTTTGTAAGTCAGATAGGGCAGCAGATCTGGGCGGGCTTGGTAGACGGGGCCACTAATGAGGGTAAGGATTTTGAGGACGGACAGTAGCTTGGGATCGCACATTTCCGGATAATCTGCCAATTCATCCAACTGCGGCAGAGAACGCACCAATTGCAACTGTGCCGCATCGGTTTCTAGCGGATACCCTAGCAATTCCAACACGGGGAGTGTTGTCTCGATCGCCTCCAACATTTGGTTTTGGGCAATGAAAAACTGGATTTTTAGCTCATAAATTTTGACTTTATCCAGTAGGGTTCGCGCCTGATCGAGAGCAACTTCTGAAAGGCTCTGAGCGCTGTCAAGCCGAGCAAGTAGATATTCAACTTCAACGGCTTCAGTATAAAGTTGCAAGGTCAGATCGTATTCACTTTGCCATGCCCCTTCTGGTAAAAGAGTCCGACCTGTCATCAGATATTCTAACGCCGAGTGGTAGGCATTAGAAGCCTTGGCCTTGCACCCAGCCTGCAAGTTCAGTCGTGCTAAATCCAGCCGCTCGGCGGGTTTGACTATGAGAGCAGCCCCGATATTAAGTGGGTTAACGATATCAAAGATACGCTCGTCTAACTGTTCTGGTGGAATGCTCTGCCAAAGTAAGCGACCCACCTTGAGATGAACCTGTTGCTTTTCTGCCTCGGGAATCAGAGAATAGGCCGCCTGTTGAACGCGATCGTGCAAAAACTTGTAGTCAATTTGCAAAGTTTCGCAGTCCTTGACGACTTGCGGAATTTTATAGGCATCGCTCAAAGGAACGACTAATCCAGACTGAAGGGCCTCCCATAAATCGGCAGCAACCATCTTAGCTGACTTTTCATTGACAATTGCCAAGATTCTCAAATCGAACCGATTGCCCACACAGGCGGCTAATTGCAAGATATTTTGTGTGGCAAGGGGTAATTTTTCGATTTCCCCTACCATCAAATCCACAACATTTTCAGTGATTTCAATATCGAGTAAATTTTCTGCATTCCATTGCCACTCGCCCGTTTTTAGATTGAATTTAATGACTTCTTCAACATAGAGATATTTAAAGAGCTGTGTTAAGAAAAATGGATTGCCTCGGGTTTTCCAGACGAGTAATTGGGTGAGTGATTCAATCTCCGTTTGCTCCATCTCGATTGTATCGCTGACTAGCTCGGTAATGTGGGTTGAGTCTAGTGGTTTGAGAACGATGGTCTCTAAGTTTGTTCCCATCTCCTGAATCTCACTGAGGGTTCGTATTAAAGGATGGGTGGGACTCACCTCGTTGTCCCGATAAGCACCCAATACGAGCAAATATTGTCCGTCAGGATTCGTAACGAGCAGTTGAATGAGTTGCAGCGATGCGGCATCCGCCCATTGCAAGTCATCCAAAAACATAACGAGGGGATGCTCTTGGCGAGTAAATACGTCAATAAACGCCCGAAAAACAAGATTAAAGCGGTTCTGGGCTTCGGAGGTAGACAAGACTGACAGAGCCGGTTGGGGACCAACGATCGATTCGACTTCCGGAATCACATCCACGATCGCTTGACCATTTTTCCCCAGGGCAGTTGTTAGTTTTTCGCGCCAAGTGGCAACTTGCTGATCCGTTTCTGCGAGCAGTTGGCGCACCAGTTCTCGAAAGGCTTGAATCAACGAAGAATAGGGCTTATGGCGCTGTAACTGGTCAAACTTGCCGCTGACGAAATAGCCTCGCTGTCGCACGATAGGCTTATGAACTTCATTGACCAGAGCCGATTTACCGATTCCCGAATAGCCTGCTACCAGCATCATTTCTGTTGTGCCTTGGCTGGTGCGATCGAAGGCCGCCAGCAATTGCTGTACTTCCGACTCCCGGCCATAGAGCTTTTGCGGGATTGAGAAGGTTCCTCGTCGGTCTTGCCGAGCTAGTATAAAGGGGCGCACGGTTTGACTTTCCCGCCATTGCTGCCAGCAGATTTCCAGATCCGCTTTGATGCCATAGGCACTCTGATAGCGATCTTCAGCGGTTTTGGCCATGAGTTTTGCGATCGCACCCGAAAGGATTTCGGGAATTTGAGGATTTACACTATTAAGGGGCTGGGGAGTTTTGGCCAGATGGCAATGTATAAGTTCCATTGGATCGTCGGACTCGAAGGGAAGCTGTCCCGCGAGCAGCTCGTAAAGGGTAATCCCCAAGGAATAAAAATCGGTGCGATAATCGACCGCCCGGTTCATCCGACCCGTTTGTTCGGGAGAGATATGGGTGAGGGTTCCTTCGAGAAGATTGGAATTGCTTATAGTCACCGCTTCCTTAGACAAGCACGAGGCAATGGAGAAATCGGTCAGTTTTAACTGTTTGGTTTCTGGGTTAAAGATAATATTTTCGGGTTTAATATCTTTATGAATCACTCGTTTTTGATGGAGATATGCCAAAGTTTCTGCCAGTTGCCATCCAACCCAAAGAACGCATTCGACAGATAGAGGTCTCGCGCGCGACCAATAAGCGAGATCTCGCCCGCCAAAATCTTCCCATACTAAAATTGGTTTTTCCTGAAATTCATCTAAAGTAAGGGGAGCGACGATACCTGAAATCTCCAGGTGTCGAGTGATATCGTACTCGTGCTTGAGTCTGGCAATATCCACCGTAGAAGGATAATTTTTCCGGATGGTTTTGAGAATCACCAGAGTACCATCAGTTTGCGCAACTGCCCGATAGACAATTGTATTCATATTTTCCGACAGTGTAGCCAAGATTTGATACTGCGACAGATTGAGCATGATTCAATATGGAAGGATATAAAAAATCAGAGTAATGTAATGTATAGATAAAGCAAGTCACGATCGCGCGGCAGGAAAGATCTGATTCTGCTCTAATGTATCTATAATGACCAATCCAATCCCACCGCAACACCCCCTATAAACCGGTTATGATCCGAGCTTTTTCAATCAAGCTCGGATCATATAACCCACTAACGCAACCAAGGACACAATCGTTGCAGCCACACCCATAGCTGTAAAAGCAAAATCTCTAGAATTCCCAAAAATAAAACCAAGGGAAACAAAGGCTTTAGATACCAAGGGAGTTTGCCACTCCACGGCAGGCCCTGTTGATAGCGTTGGCGATCTGACCAGCGATGCAATGAATAAATGATAGGTTGACGGAGATTCCAGACTTTACAGTAGGGGACTTTCGTCCTCGAAGCATCGATAATGGAGTTGACGGCGTAGCGAGCGGCTTCGTTTGCACCTTCCATCGTTGCCAGATCGACATTCGTTCGCACATAGTCCGAAGCGAGGAATAGGTTGGGGATTTGGCTGTAGGACAAAGGACGCAGATTCCAATTATCAATCACATTGACCATGAGGGGTTCGCTGTTGATATTGGCGGAGGAATCATGGCGCAGGCGGCTGTAATAGCACAGGGTTTCATTCTCTGGCTTTGGAGGAGTGCAGGATACTGTCGGACTTGCCCCCGGACAATCTTTGGGTCGGGGGATAGGTCCGACAAAACCTTTAGCGATTAATGCATTCACTTCCAAGCGCGCTCCATACTGGTCGATCTCGAGATAATTGGCAATTTCTTCGAGGGTGACGGAATCGCGCTCGTGCTGATGAATCCACAAAAAGAGTGCTTTAAAAGAATCCGGAAGATAGAGATTTAATACTTCCTCTAGTTTTTCTGGATTGTCAACCAACTCGGAACTATTGGTAATATCGGGGTCGAGAAACCAACCGTGAGGGAGCAAATCTTCATCCTTGAGGAGCGGTTTGCCATCTTTCTTTAGGGAGTTTTTCATTTCGTCCCAAATTTCTTTTTTGATTTGGTCAGGTGAAGCCACTTGAGCGGGTTTGTTGCCATCATCCCCGAGATAAAGACTACAAGAGCCGGGGTTCGCCCCAACTTCATTATTGTTGGGATTGATAAAATATCCCCAGTCGGAGGCGATCGCAGAGATAATTCCCTTCACGTTGCCCTTCCCAAATCCTTCCATGGGAAATTCCTCTTTTTTCCAAACGGCTTGCTGGGAAATGGAAGTCAAAGACCAAGGTGTGCCTGCATAGAGAATATGTCCCTTGATATCGACGACATCCCGATTCAGATAAAATTGAATGCCGTTCATCCAAGCTGTACTCGTCCCCAAGGATTCGATTGTTGCTAGGGCGGGATCGCCCTTGAGGATTTCCTTAGAGAGCAAGCCCGCCATCATATCGGCGGGGACAGCAGCAAGATAGTAGTCCGCTGCGATCTGCTTGTCCGTTTTAGTTTCCAAATCCGTCACGATCGCCCCCGTAACTCGCATCGTCCCCTTATCATCTTTAGCGACTTCAATACGACGCAGGCGATGGCGAAGATAGTATTTCACCCCTTTGGCGCGCAAATACTCAAGCCAAGGGTCGATCCACACATCATTTGTCGGTCCGTTGAGAACGCGATCGGCACCGCTTATACGGGTAAAGTCAAACAGCAATTGAATGTAGATTTCCCCTGCTGTCTTCGTATTTGCCAGTTTGGGACGAGAGGCGACTAAGCTGGTGGTTAGTCCCTGTGCCAAGAGGTCTTGATAGGCTTTAGACATTCTTTCTGCATCAACATAGTCCCACCAACTGATTTTTTCGTATTCTCCAATAAACCTTTCTTGGCAAGAGGTCATCAACTGCCAAGTGCGAGCGGCAAAAAATTTAAGCTCGTGTTTTGGGATTTGATTTTGGACGATTGCTTCGATAATTAGCTCGATATCCTCGAGCAAATCCCAACAGGAATGAGGGAAGCTCGCAGGCAAGATAGTCAAGTTATGATTTAACTGTGCAAGAGCGAGATACGGGACAGATACTAAGTTGTCGAAAACACCTCTGGGATTATTCTTATAAGGAATGCGCTTCATCGTGTCGGTGACATTTTTATAAAAGCCTGGGAAGAAACGAAATCCATGTTCCCCCGGCAGGGGTTTTTTCCCGGGAGCGGCACTATCAGGGACATTAATGCTTCGGGCCTTTCCTCCCGGAATCCCTCTGAGTTCGTAGACTTCAACATCAAATCCTCGCTCGATCAATTCCTGAGCGGCGCTCATTCCAGCAACTCCGCCGCCAAAGATCGCTACTTTAGCCATGCTAGTTTTCACTCCAGTGTTGACAATACCTTTAAATCCTTGTACATTTTAGACCTATACTACTGAGTACTGAGCAAACTTAAAGTTTTGTTCCAATTCTAACATAGATTTTTAAGTAATAGACCGATTTCCGGATCGGATTGGAAAACGTTATAGTGCCAATCGCAGTAAGCTATGCTACAAGAGTAGATACATTTTTGATAACGCTTATGCACAGATTTTTTTCTGGGCCGTTAACCGTTGAGACTCTAACAGTTACCGTCAAGGACTTGCCCCCACAGTTACCAGGACTGAAGATCGCCCAATTATCTGATTTTCATTATGATGGAGTGGAACTTTCTGAGGAACTGTTAACCGAAGCGATTCGCACTAGCAATAGCATCAATCCCGATCTGGTGGTCTTGACGGGGGATTTTGTCATTCATGAACCCGATCCCATTCATGCTCTAGTCAAACGGTTAAAACGGCTAGAGTCTCGGCGAGGGATTTATGCCGTTTTGGGGAACCACGATCTTTATTATCCGACCACTCAATTCATCGTTACTGAAGCCTTAACTAAAATTGGGATTCAGGTCTTGTGGAATCAGGTCATTTATCCTCTGGGAAAAGGATTAGCTTTGGTGGGATTGCCGGATTTTTGGTCACCCGAATTCAATCCAGCTTCAGTGTTAGATCATCTCGATCCAAAGTTACCGCGTATTGTGCTGTCCCATCAACCTGATAGTGCGGAAGTCTTACAACAATGGCGTGTGGATTTACAGCTATCTGGTCATACCCATGGAGGGCAAATTGTGTTACCTCAATTGGGGCCATTAATCGCTTATCAAGATCGAGTAATTAAGGTAACACCTAAGTGGTTACGGGAGTATATCCCTTTACTGCAACGCAAGTGCAATCGCGTCGTTAAGCATTGGGAATGGTCTGCTGGGTTGTACCAAATTAATCACAATCGCCTTTATGTGAATCGAGGATTGGGAACTTATCCCCCTGGTCGGTTATTTTGTCCTCCAGAATTAACGGTTATTACGTTAGTTTAAGTCAAAACGATCAAACTTTATGGACAGATACCAGTGATTGAAATTGAGCCAGAAAAATATTGGTTTGAATTGAATACAATTTTGGTCTATCTCAGTCAAGGAAGTAATCTATATCCCGATATTTCAAGGGAGAAAGTACAGGTGTTACAGTGGATGTTTTTTGAACAGTACAGCCATGAACCTTATATTGCCACACCTCGCTATTGGATTTCGATTTTAGGAAAAGAACAGGAGTCTCAGGAAGCCATCGCGCAAAAATGCCAGGGAGGATATGCGGTGTTAGAGGGGATGGAAAATCATTTAAGGGTTAATGATTTTTTTGTCGAAGATCGTTATAGCGTGGCTGATATTGCCCTATCAATTCACCCTTATTCACTATAATATTGATATTGCCAATGGATACGAGGGTGCAGAAGTCTCTGTACCGTTTCCCCTCCCAGAAGATGGGATTCAACAATCTCAGCCACATCTTCTGGTTTTACCCGACAATACCAAGTTTCATCGGGTAAAACCCGCACCGTTGGAGCCAGATTACACTGCCCTTGACACCCAACAACTTCTACTTTAAGTGTTTCACTCGCATAGGCTTCAAAAGCAGCTAAAACTTGAGCCGATCCTTGCCTAGTGCAAGATTCATGTTGACAAAGCCAAACATACCGACAATTCAGCTCTTCTGGAGAATTTTCTGACCCCTTACCCATTGCCTATTGCCTTTTTAATGATGAATTTAATGATGAATATCCAAGGATAAGACATATTGACCTAAATTGAGGCGCTCGCACCACAGTTCATACTCAATTCTCAAGTGTTCAGGTTGGGAATACCCCGTTAAAATCAAACTGTGAGTAAAATTGCGTAAGCGCATCTGTCCTACCTCATGGGCTGATTCTCCAGAGAGCCAATATCGAGATAATCCATACATGCCTTGTTCCCAGAAATGGCGATAACTCAATTTGCCATTCCCCTGCATCGTCATCACTACCCGATGAGCAGAAATCTCTAACCATAATAATCGCGGCGGCCCGGCTAAGGGAATGGTTGGATCGATTTCTGGGTTACGGTCGTAGAGTCCTGGTTCATTGAGTAACAGATGAAAGCGGTCTCGATCTTTACGGTATAACGTAGCGGCAGTTTCGACAAACGAATAAATAGGAAGATCCGTCGAGGAAAAAGACAGACTAACAGGTTTGCGGTGATTTTTGAGCATATCACATGAAGAGAGAACAACAATTGACAGATTTAGAAGTGAACCCCTACCAGCCTGTAACACCATAGGGTATGATTGCGCTACAGAGTCTTAATTTTCACTTATTTTTAGTTTATCTCCATGACCGCCCCGATCGTTACCTTAAATTTAATTGGCCCTGATGAAGATTTGATCGTTCAACCCCCAAAAACTGGGGTAGCGCTACAGGGCAAGATTCAAGTGCCTGGAGATAAATCGATTTCCCATCGATCGCTGATGTTAGGGAGTTTAGCCCAAGGAGAAACAACGATCGCCGGATTGCTCATTGGAGAAGACCCCCAGAGTACCGCCGCCTGTTTTCGAGCTATGGGCGTAAATATTACAAAACTTAACTCCGAAGAAGTTAAAGTTAACGGTTTAGGACTCGGAGCACTACAGGAGCCAACTGATATTTTAGATTGTGGCAACTCTGGAACCACAATGCGCCTGATGTTGGGAATTTTAGCCTCCCATAAAGACCGCTTGTTTAGTGTAACGGGAGATGGTTCCTTGCGATCGCGCCCTATGTCCAGAGTGATTAACCCCCTAAAACAAATGGGCGCTCAAATTTGGGGACGTAAAAACCACACCCTTGCTCCTCTAGCTGTACAAGGCACCCAACTCCAACCCATTCATTACCATTCCCCTATTGCCTCAGCCCAGGTCAAATCCTGTATTCTCCTGGCAGGACTGATGGCAGAAGGAGAAACTACGGTCACCGAACCGGCGCTATCTAGAGACCATAGCGAACGGATGTTAGCCGCTTTTGGCGCAACGGTAAAAAGAGACCCCCAAACCCATTCGGTTACTGTTGTAGGGCCAGCTCAATTATCCGGTCAATCGATTATTGTTCCTGGAGATATTAGTTCGGCAGCCTTTTGGTTAGTTGCAGGAGCCATCATTCCCGATAGCGACCTGATCATTGAAAATGTTGGTATTAATCCTACCCGCACTGGAGTATTAGAAGTCTTAGAGCAAATGGGAGCCGATCTTGAATTTCTGAATCAAAGAATAGTGACGGGTGAACCCGTAGCCGATTTACGAGTCAAATCGAGCCGTCTGCATGGATGCGAATTTGGCGGTGACTTAATTCCCCGCTTAATTGACGAAATTCCCATCTTAGCGGTCGCTGCTGCCTTTGCGGAAGGAAAAACCGTGATTAAAGACGCGGCAGAATTACGGGTTAAAGAAAGCGATCGCCTGTCCGTTATGGCCTCCGAACTAAGCCGTATGGGAGCCAACATTACCGAACACCCCGACGGCTTAGAAATTATTGGCTCTACCCCCCTTAAAGGGGCTGAAGTTGACAGCCATACCGACCATCGGATCGCCATGAGTTTGGCGATCGCCGCCCTCAATGCTCAAGGGAAAACCACCATTCATCGCGCCCAAGCAGCCGCCATTTCCTATCCCAGCTTTACCCCTACCCTAGAAAGACTGTTAATTGAGGGATAGTCGATCAAGAAGATTGCAAGTCTGCCAACTCTCAACTATTCACTATCAACTATCCTAAGATAGAATGCACTATAGTAACCCTAATTCATGTTGCCTTAAAGCCCCAGTTTAAAATCCATCCCAGAGATTTCCTGAACATCAGCTATTTTCAACCACGGGGTTTTTCAGTTAAGCTCTGGATAACCTAATGTGTCGCTGCTCGCGAATGGACAGTTCAAATTCTACTCTAGAGTTATTCAAAGTATTTGTTGAACAAACCCCTGCCGCTGTGGCTTTGTTCGACCAAGAAATGCGTTATTTACTCACCAGCGATCGCTGGCTGAGTGAATATGGTCTTAGGGATACTCCCCTAAACAACCTCACCTTCTACGATACCTTTCCCCATTGCCCAGAGCAATGGAAACCCATTCATACAGAATGCTTATTAGGAAACTATGAAGGGTGTGAAGAACATTATTTTTTCGGAGAAGATGGAAAACTGCAATGGGTCGAATGGGATATTCGCCCCTGGCATAATTCTTCCGGAGAAATTAATGGTCTCATCATGTTCACCCAAAATATTACTAAACGTAAACGAGCAGAGGCGGCTTGGATGAAAATTGAGAATCGGTTTAACAAACTTACAGCTAATGTCCCTGGAATTATCTGTCAACTCCTTCTTAAACCGGAACACCCCATCCAATTCACTTATGTTAGTCCAGGCTGCACCAAAATCTGCGAGCTCGATCCAGATGCTCTCGAGCAACACCCCCTTCTGTTTCAGGAACTAATCCATCCTGACGATTTATCAGAATACAAAGCTTCTATCACAACAGCGATTCAAAACCGATCGGCGTGGTCTTGGGAAGGCCGAATTATTACCACATCAGGTCAAATTAAATGGCTCGCTTGCTCCACTTCCCCCCCAGATACTCAACACTCGCTAGAACAACAATTTTTAGACGATCTACCCCATAACTTTACTCCCAATGAACTGCTCCTAGATGGCCTATTTATTGAAGTTACTGAACGCAAACAGGCAGAACTAAGCCTTCTGCAACAGGAAACCCAGTTAAGGGCCCTGTTTAAAGCCATGACCGATTTGATCCTCGTCCTCGATCGCGAAGGTCACATCCTAGAAGTTGCCCCAACCAACTGTAACCTATTTACTCAAGACCGTCTTGAACTCTATGGCATGAAAATCAGCGATCTCATGCCCGATGAAAACGCCCATCGCCTACTTGCCAATCTTCGTCGTTCCTTAGAAACCCAAAAAACAATTGATGTAGAATACTCGATGACCCTAAATGACCAAATTTTTTGGTTAGCGGCCAAAGTTTCTCCCTTAGATATGGATACTGTGGTTTGGGTTGCCCGTGATATTACCCGTCGCAAAGAATCAGAGGGAAAATTAGAGCAATATCGAGATACCTTAGAAGACCGAGTTGAACAAAGAACTGCTGAACTAGCGGCGGAAGTTGAAGAACGTCAACAAGTGGAACAGTCCCTACGACAGCATGTACAAATGCTGGATTTAGCCAATGATTCCATTATGATTCTTGACTTAGAGGGAACGATTAAATATTGGAATCATGGGGCCCATAAACTCTATGGTTGGACAAAACAGCAAGCGATTAATCAGAATATTCATAGTCTCTTACAGACGGAATTTAGTATCCCTTTACCGACCATTCACCACATTTTACAAGAACAAGGGTATTGGGAAGGAGAATTACAACAAACCAAGCGCGATGGAACTCCAGTAACCGTTGCCAGTCGATGGACGCTTCAGCGAGATAGACAGGGGAACCCAGCCGCCCTGTTAGAAATTAATAATGATATTACTTATCGCTTTGAAACTGAGATGGCCTTGCGAAAAAGCGAAGAACTCTATCGCACCTTGGCTCAAAATTTTCCGGATGGTGCAGTCGTCTTGTTCGATCTTAACCTCCGGTTTACCCTGGCAGAAGGCCGAGAATTAGGGAAGTTGCGATTAGCTAAAGACAAATTGGAAGGGGAAACTCCCGCAGATATCTTTCCTCAATCAGTCAGTCAGTTGATGGAATATCATTACCAAAATGCGTTAGCGGGAGAAACGGAACAGTTTGAGATTTCTTTGGGGGAAAACTGTTATTCAATCCAGACCCTACCGGTCAGAAATGATGACGGATACATTATGGCGGGTATGGCTTTAATACAGAATATTACTCAGCGTAAGCGCTCTGAAGAAGCTATTCGTAAAAGTGAGACTCGCTATCGAGAAATGGCCCAACGGGAGGAGTTGATTAACCGTTTGGCTTCTCAAGTCCGTAATTCTTTGAATCTTGACCAGATTTTGGAAATAGCGGTGGTGGAAATTCAGAATTTGTTACAGGTGGATCAGTGTTTATTTAGTTGGTATCAGTCCCAGGGAGAAGAAGAACTACAAACTCCAGAATTTTCTCCCTATGGATATGTGAATGTGGTCAAAGAAGCAAAAACGGAAACTTTACCAACCGCATTGGGGTGTTTTCCTGTAGCGGCTGACGATCCGCTGTTGAATAATTTGCTTAATCTAGAAATGCTTCAAGTGGATGATATCTTCAGTCATGAAGATCCAGGAATTCATCAGCTTTATGAAAGCCGAGGATATCGGGCGATCCTCTTTTTACCAATTAAAACGGCTTATGGTGAGTTAGGATGTGTCAGTTGTGCCCATTTTGATGGCCCCCGTCGATGGACGGAGGATGAGGTAGAATTATTACAAACTGTCACGGATCAGTTGGCGATCGCGATTAGCCAAGCTGAACTCTATCGTCAGGCGACTGTAGCGGCTGAAAACGCCGATCGCAAAGCCAAAGAACTCGAAGAAACCCTCAGACAACTGCAACGCACCCAATCCCAACTGATTCAAAGCGAAAAACTCTCGAGTCTTGGTCAAATGGTAGCCGGTGTTGCCCATGAAATTAATAATCCCGTCAACTTTATTTATGGTAATTTAGTTCCGGCAAGAGATTATACGGCTGATATTCTCGGACTCTTACAACTCTATCAGGAAACCTTTCGCGATCCACCAGAACAGATAGAAGAAGAAATTGAAGCGATCGATCTAGAATTTATCAGTGAAGATTTACCCCGACTCCTAGACTCGATGCAAGTGGGAGCAGAACGGATTCGGGAAATTGTCCTATCTCTGCGTAACTTCTCCCGATTGGATGAAGCAGAAATGAAAAAGGTCGATCTCCATGAAGGCATTGATAGCACCTTAATGATTCTCCAAAATCGATTAAAAGCCAAAGGCGATCGCCCAGGGGTAGAAGTAATCAAACATTATGGTAAATTACCCCAAATTTTCTGCTATCCGGGACAACTCAATCAAGTGTTTATGAACTTGTTCAGTAATGCCATTGATGCATTGGAAGAGTCTAATATAGCTGAACCCAAAATTACAATTACGACCGAATTGATCGACAATAACCAAGCCGTAGTTAAACTAAAGGATAATGGGCCGGGAATTGGTGAAAAAGTTCGTCAACGGTTGTTTGACCCCTTCTTTACGACTAAACCTGTGGGTAAAGGAACCGGCTTAGGACTAGCCATTAGTTATCAAATTATTGTGGAAAAACATCAAGGACAACTTAGTTGTGTTTCTGAATTGGGTCAGGGCGCAACCTTTGTGATTCAAATTCCTGCTGTTTCCCATTAGAGTAGGGAATAGGGAGTCGGTAAAACCGGGTTTTCCCTATTCCCTAATTCCTTAATTTCTTAATTCCCTATTCTCCTATGACTCTACGATGGAACTCCTTTGCAAGTTTACTCAGTACAACGCTGTTCGTTGCCCTGAACTGGGGATGTACTCCCCAAACCCCTCAAGACTCCTCTGCTCCTCCTGCTTCGGAAACCATGCCCTTTGTGGCGGTCACTCAGATTGTAGAACATCCGGCTCTAGATGCTACCCGTGATGGCATACAGGATGAGTTAAAAGCAGCCGGATATACGGCTGGAGGAACCCTAACCTGGAAGTGGGAGAGCGCCCAAGGCTCACCGGCAACTGCCGCCCAAATTGCATCTGCGTTTGTAGCAGAAAAACCGGATGTCATTGTGGCGATCGCCACTCCATCCGCCCAAGCCGCCGTTGCTGCCAGTACCGATATTCCCGTGATTTTCAGTGCTGTCACCGATCCAGTCGCAGCTAAATTAGTGGAAAAACTCGATCGACCCGGTGGTCTAGTCACTGGAGTGAGCGACCTATCTCCGATCGATCGCCATGTGTCCCTAATGCAAGAAATTAATCCTAATCTGAAGACGATTGGTGTAATTTATAATGCTGGAGAAGCCAACGCCGTCTCCTTAGTCAATTTACTCAAAGACCAAGCCCAAATTAAAGGATTATCCGTCGAAGAAGCCACCGTTGCCAATTCCAGTGGTGTAGTCACCGCTGCCCAAAATTTGGTTGGGAAAGCCGATGTAATTTATGTCCCCACGGATAATACGGTGGTTTCGGCTCTAGAATCAGTGATTCAAGTGGGGATTGATAATAAAATTGGTATTTATTCTGGAGATACTGATTCGGTAGAGCGGGGAACGATCGCCAGCTTAGGCTTTGATTATTATGATGTTGGCCGACAAACTGGCAAACAAGTTATCCGCATTCTGGAAGGAGAATCCCCTGGTAATATCTCTGTAGAATCTGTCGATACCCTAAAACTGTATGTTAACCCCAAAGCTGCCGAATCCATGGGTGTAACTCTTCCCACGTCAGTCCTCGATCGCGCCGATGCGGTAGTAGATTAGGGGAATGGGGGGATGGGGAATAATTGTTAATTGTTAATTATTAATTGTTGCTTATGACTGCCCTTTTAGGAGCCATTGAACTGGGTTTACTCTATAGTCTCGTCGGTTTAGGCGTGTATCTATCTTTTCGTGTCCTTGACTTTCCCGATTTAACCGTCGATGGCAGTTTTCCCCTTGGAGGTGCTGTAGCTGCCACCTTAATTGTGAATGGAATGCATCCTATCATTGCCACAGCAGTGGCGATCGCTGCTGGGGCACTTTCAGGAGCTTGCACTGCCTGGCTAACCGTACAATTCAAGATCCTCAATCTGCTCTCTAGCATTCTCACCATGATCGCCCTCTATTCCCTCAATCTGCGGATCATGGGTCGCCCCAATGTTCCCCTTTTGGGGGAAACCACCCTCTTTAGTCCCCTGAATAGCCTCTCTGTGCCCCGTCAAGTGGTCATTCCCATCATTTTGGTCATCATTGTCATTTTGCTCAAAGTTAGCCTAGATGCCCTCTTAGCAACCCAATGGGGCTTGGCATTGCGGGCAACTGGTGCCAACTCAACCATGGCTCGCGCTCAAGGGGTCGATCCCGGAATGATGATTATTGTGGGTATGGCCTTAAGTAATGCCCTGGTGGCTCTGGCGGGGGCACTCTTTGCCCAAATTTATGGATTTGCTGATGTCACCCTGGGAGTAGGAACCATTGTCCTTGGATTAGCCGCCGTGATTATTGGCGAAACCTTTATCCCTGGGAAAACCATCTTTCAAGGCACATTAAGCGTCATTTTAGGCGCACTGGCGTATCGTTTAGCGATCGCTGTTGCCCTGAATGCCAATTTTATGGGACTTCAGGCCCAAGACTTAAATCTAGTTACGGCCTTATTAGTCGCGATCGCCCTCATCCTACCCCAAACCCCCCTTAAAAAATTAACCCTTAAAAATTAAGGGAATCGCAATAATTCAAAGTTCTTCAATTCCCCATCTCCCCATCCTCCCCCTACTCACATAACCGTTCCTTAACTCAAGCTCCTGGGCGATCCCCCTTGCCAACTGCCCGGTTCAGTCAGACACTGGACTAGGAAAGTTATTGGTTTTTGATATAAGAGGGTTTTTTCGTGAAAAATGTCTTAGGGATTATTCTCGGAGGAGGTGCAGGAACCAGACTGTACCCTTTGACCAAACTACGGGCTAAACCAGCCGTACCTTTAGCTGGTAAATACCGGTTGATTGATA
Source organism: Roseofilum sp. (assembly GCF_982964205.1). Classification (NCBI taxonomy): domain Bacteria; kingdom Bacillati; phylum Cyanobacteriota; class Cyanophyceae; order Desertifilales; family Desertifilaceae; genus Roseofilum; species Roseofilum sp. The sequence goes on from NZ_CEZBFX010000001.1 coordinate 70,372, forward strand.
TTCCCGTCAGTAACTGTATCAACTCCGAGATTTTCAAAATCTATGTTCTGACTCAATTCAACTCCGCTTCCCTAAACCGCCATGTGACTCGCGCTTATAGCTTTTCTAGCTTCTCGGAAGGCTTTGTAGAAATTCTGGCAGCTCAACAGACGGCTAATGACCGTGACAGTTGGTTTGAAGGAACGGCCGATGCCGTGCGTAAATATCTATGGTTAATGCAAGAATGGGAAGTTGATGAATATTTGATCCTATCGGGGGATCATCTGTACCGTATGGATTATCGGGACTTCATCAACTACCACCGGGAAAGCCAGGCAGATATTACCCTGTCGGTAGTTCCTATTGATGAGGAACGCGCCTCTGATTTTGGGTTAATGAAAATCGATGAGACGGGACGAATCATTGATTTCAGTGAGAAACCCAAGGGAGATGATCTGAAAAAAATGGCGGTGGATACGACCATTTTGGGTCTTTCTCCAGAAGAAGCGAAACAAAAGCCCTATATTGCCTCCATGGGTATTTATGTCTTCAACAAAGATTTGATGGGTAAACTGCTCACGGAAAATCCGACGCAAAAAGATTTTGGTAAGGAAGTTCTACCTTTTGCGGCGGCTCAGAATTACAGAGTGCAGGCCTACCTGTTCAATGATTATTGGGAAGATATCGGAACCATTAAGGCGTTTTATGACGCAAACCTGGCACTAACGGAACAACCGACTCCACCGTTTAGTTTCTATAATGAAACCACCCCGATTTATAGCCGTTCCCGGTTCTTACCTCCCTCTAAACTGTTGGATGCGAAGGTGACTCAATCGATTGTTGCAGAAGGCTGTATTCTCAAGAATTGTACTATCCATCATTCGGTTTTGGGTGTGAGATCGCGCGTAGAAGCTGATTGTGTTATCCAAGATTCCATGCTGATGGGTTCAGACTTCTACGAACCGTTTGCTGAACGCCACTCCGGGATTCAGAAAGGAAAGGTTCCAGTGGGAATTGGCGAAGGAAGCACAATCCGAGGGGCAATTATTGATAAGAATGCTCGCATTGGTCGCAATGTCAAAATTATTAATAAAGACCAGGTGGAAGAAGGAAACAATCAAGAGACTGAAAAGCTAGGCTTTTTAATTCGTGGTGGAGTGGTGGTGATTATTAAAAATGCCACTATTCCCGATGGTACAGTGATTTAGTCCACTCAAGATTTAGGGTAATGGAGATCCTCTTTTAATCAAGGATTATGACGAACTCCTGCCGACTGATTTTATTAATTGGTCTTCCAGGTAGTGGGAAGTCTACCCTAGCTCACCAGTTGATGGCGGCTTGGCCGACCTATCGACTGGTTTCTACTGATGCTATTCGGCGGCAATTATTTGGAAATCCGGCAGTTCAAGGGGATTGGGGATTAATCTGGAATCAGGTCAGGTTACAGTTTCAATCAGCTCTGCTCGAAGGAGCGCCAACGATTTATGATGCAACGAATGCGAAACGAGCCAACCGCCAGGATGTGATTCGGCTTGGCCGTGAGTTGGAGTTTTCTTCGATTACCGGGATTTGGATGAGAACCCGGTTACAGGAGTGTTTGGCGAGAAATCGATCGCGCGATCGCCAAGTTCCTGAAGAGGTAATCTTAACTATGTACCGCCAGCTTTGGGGTGCGCCTCCGAGTCTGAGTGAGGGGATGAATCATTTGATTTTTTATCAACCCAGGAAGAGACCCTATGATGATTGAGAGGGAGATACACAGATGGGTGTGTCCTGTGATTTTTGGGATTTGATACCCCTTTTCATAGAAAAGGGGTACAGGAGAAGGGAAAAGTTTCGTCGGCGTAAATCAAATTCCTGGATATAAAACAACAATACATTTTCTGGCATCACTTTAATAAAACCCTATTCCCTAGGGCAAAGCATTATATCATCTCCATGTCCCCGTGTCCCTCCATTGAATCAGGCGAGGGCAATCGCTTTCTGAACTGTCATGGGGTTCGGAAATTGCGATCGCAACCGAACACCAAGCCAGACTTAACCTTTGATACCCTTAAGCTGGTATTGCTATATAAACCATTAAACTAAAGACTTAAGAGCGTTAAGGAGCATATGATGGTGGCTACTGATTTTAAGGACTACTATTCGGTGTTGGGGGTTAGTCGCGGTGCAAATGCGGATGAAATTAAGAAGAGTTTCCGTCGTCTAGCCCGGAAATACCACCCGGATATGAATCCTGGAAATCAGCAAGCCGAAGCTCGGTTTAAGGAGGTTAACGAGGCTTACGAGGTCTTGTCCGATCCGGAAAAGCGCAAAAAATACGACCAGTTTGGCCAATATTGGAAGCAAGCGGGTACATCATCCGGTTACGGACGGGGTACAGCTCCTGGTGTTGATTTTAATGGCTTTGATTTTAGTCAATATACAACCTTTGATGACTTTATTAATGAACTCCTGGGACGGATGGGAACAGGAAGCCCTGGAGCGAGTACGGGGCGCAAAACCTCTTATAATTATCGCAGTACTGGACGCTCTACAGGGTTTGGTGGATTTGAGGATTTTGCCAGTTATGGCTCTGCTCCAAAAAACAGTACAGTTCCCCAAGAAGCTTCTATTGTCTTGTCGTTGGCAGAAGCCTTTCATGGGGTGCAAAAGCGGATTAATTTAGGTTCAGAAGTCATTGAGGTGCGTATTCCTCCCGGAGCAAAACCCGGTACTCGGATTCGGGTACGAGGAAAAGGGAGTATTAATCCCCAAACTCAGCAACGGGCAGATTTGTATCTAACAGTTTCCTTGCAATCCCATAGTTTTTTTGAGTTTGAGGGGGATAATTTAGTTTGTGAGCTGCCCATTTCTCCGGAAGAAGCGGTTTTAGGAGCCAGTATTGAAGTGCCTACTCCTGATGGACGGGTGCAAATGAGTATTCCGGCTGGCATTCGCCATGGTCAATCCTTGCGTTTACGGGGTAAGGGATGGCCCAATCCAAAAGGTAGTCGGGGAGATCAGTTAGTGAAAATTGCGATCGCCGTTCCCAAGACGCTCAGTAAAACTGAACGGGAGTGTTACGAAAAGCTGAAAACCCTGCGCACAAATAATCCAAGGGCAAACTTGTCATCAGTACGACTGTAACCCACAGACACGGGGAGATAGGAAGATAGGGTGACAGGGACACGCAGACACACAGATCGTCCATTCCCTATTCACCATTCCCAGCGCAAAGCGCTATATCATGAGGAAGATCAACCGTTTCTACAGACTTCAACCATGGCAGACGAACAAACCACAGCACCTAAAAAAGAAAAACCCCCAGCTCCAGAAAAGAAACCCTTTGCCGAATTTATTCAAGAGGATTATCTACCTGCCCTAGAAGCGGGCTTAGAAAAGCAGGGCATTACGGATCTGAAACTCAACTTTACCCAAGCCCAAATAGCGGTGCAAGGAATGGAAAAAGAACCTTCCTGTTGGCAAGTGATTGGAACCTGGAAAAATGGTCAACACCAATTTAATGTTTACTTTTTTAAAGAAGACATTAAAGGACAACGAGCCTTTTCCTATTCTCAGAATGGTGCAAAACCCAGCACCCTGGAACCCTTCTTGATTGACGAACGGAAAATTACTCTGGGTCTGTTGGTCTTTGGGGTCATTACCCGTTTGAATGGACAAAAGTGGCTCACGCTCAATTAGGAGACTATGTCCTGGGGAGTAGACAGTAGGAGTACACAATGGTGGTAGACGGAGACCCTCCAGACCTGGGGATTGGATGAATTCCCAACTCCCAACTGCCGACTCCCGATTACCAGCAAGTCGCGCTAAAATTTTAAGAATTAAAAAGACTCTAAAATATGCGTTAAATTGTGTGGATTTTTGGAAAATAGAAGCGATACAATTCAAAAGCGATTTAATCAGGCAAGTAAACTGAAGGAGAAGACCTATGCAAGCCACAACGGTAATAGCTACTCGAAGAACGGGCGCATATGCCCTTATGGATAGCTTAAAACGGCACGGAGTCAAGCACATTTTTGGTTATCCAGGGGGAGCAATTCTACCGATTTATGATGAATTGTATCGCTGCGAAGCCAATGGAGAACTGAAACATTTCTTAGTCAGACATGAACAAGGGGCTTCCCATGCAGCAGATGCTTATGCTCGCGCTACGGGTAAAGTGGGCGTATGTTTTGGAACCTCTGGCCCTGGAGCAACGAACTTAGTTACGGGTATCGCTACAGCTCAAATGGACTCGATTCCGATGGTCGTTATTACCGGACAGGTGACTCGAGCAGCCATTGGTACAGATGCATTCCAAGAAACGGATATTTATGGGATTACCCTGCCGGTGGTGAAGCATTCCTATGTCGTTCGTCATGCCCAAGATATGGCTCGAATTGTGGCTGAGGCTTTTCATATTGCTAGTACAGGACGGCCGGGACCGGTTTTGATTGATATTCCCAAGGATGTGGGTACAGAAGAATGTGATTATGTACCCGTAGAACCCGGAACGATTAAGTTACCTGGCTATCGACCCACTATTAAGGGTAATCCTCGACAAATTAATCAGGCGATCGCCTTAATGCAAGAAGCTGAACGTCCCCTACTCTACGTTGGGGGGGGAGCGATCGCATCTGGGGCCCATGCGGAACTCAAGGAACTGGCTGAACTGTTCCAAATTCCCCTCACCACCACGTTTATGGGTAAAGGGGCCTTTGATGAAAAACACCCTCTATCGGTGGGGATGTTGGGAATGCATGGTACAGCCTATGCTAACTTTTCCGTTAGTGAATGCGACCTGTTAATTGCTGTCGGGGCCCGCTTCGATGACCGGGTAACCGGAAAATTAGATGAGTTTGCCGCCCGCGCTCAAGTGATTCATATTGATATTGACCCAGCAGAAGTGGGTAAAAACCGCACCCCAGAAGTTCCAATTGTTGGCGATGTGCGCCAAGTATTGATCGATCTTCTGACTCGCTGTCATCAAATGGGTCTATCGGGTCAACCAACCAAAACTACTTTGTGGTTAGAGCGGATTAATCGCTGGCGCACAGACTATCCCCTAGTTATTCCTCGTCCGGAAGGGCAACTCTCTCCCCAAGAGGTGATCTACTCCGTTGGTCAACAAGCTCCTGATGCGTTCTATACAACGGATGTAGGACAGCACCAAATGTGGGGAGCGCAATTCTTGGAAAATGGCCCTCGGCAATGGATTTCCAGTGGTGGCTTGGGAACCATGGGCTTTGGTGTGCCCGCAGCGATGGGAGCGAAGGTGGCTCTGCCGGATGAACAGGTAATTTGTATTGCTGGAGATGCCAGTATCCAGATGAATATTCAGGAACTGGGAACGATCGCCCAATATGGCATTAATGTCAAAGTGGCGATCGTCAATAATGCTTGGCAAGGTATGGTACGCCAGTGGCAAGAAACGTTCTATGGTGAGCGCTATTCTGCCACCAATATGGAAGTGGGAATGCCCGATTTTGTGAAACTGGCCGATGCTTATGGCATTAAAGGCATGAGGATTGATCACCGGGATCAGCTCGAAGGGGCGATCGCCGAAATGCTGGCCTATGATGGCCCTGTAGTTCTTGATGCCCATGTCACCCGCGACGAAAATTGTTATCCCATGGTGGCTCCGGGTAAGAGCAATTCCCAAATGCTCGGCTTACCTACACCCAAGAAGGAACAGTCTTTAGAGTTACTCTATTGCACCAGTTGTGGAGCCAAAAACGCCCCCAGTAACCACTTCTGTCCCGAATGTGGCGCGAAACTCTAAAAAATGGGAATGGCTAGGGAATAGGGAATAGGGAATAGGGAATAGACAATCTTCCCATTCCCCCATTCCCCCATTCCCCTACCCCATCTCCCCATCTGCCTTTAAGATAGAACAGATGGCTATGGCACTTGGGTTATGAATAAAGTAATCTCCACCGCACTTATCGTTTTGGGTTTCACTTTAGCCACTCCTGTGGCAGCAGAAGATTTAGAACATCTTAGACAACTCCTCTCTTCTAAGCAATGTCCGATGTGTAACCTGAGCGAGTCAGGGTTAAGTATGGCTCAGTTAGAGAATGCCGACTTAACAGGAGCCGATTTAAGTTTTGCCAATCTGGATAACGCAGATTTAAGTGGAGCGAATTTGAGTGGGGCAGATCTGACGGGAGCGCTGTTATACAAGGCAGATCTGCGACGCGCTAATTTAGCCGGAGCCAATTTAGCTGGAGCCAATTTAATGGGCACAGATTTATCCTATGCTGACCTGACTGGGGCGAATTTGGCTGGGGCGAATTTGAGTGGGGCCTATATGGCCAATGCCCAAATTGAAGGGGCAATTATTAATACAGCGATTCTGAATGGAGTACTTGAATTTCCGGGTGGAGTTCTGAGTCCAGAGGATTATTATCGGTTAGCGTTTGTGGATGCTCGTTCTGGAAATCATCGAGGAGCGCTGGAAAAACATAGTTTAGCCCTACAGATCGATCCCAATTTCGCCCCCGCTTATTTAGGACGTGGGGTAAGTCGTTTGCAACTTGGAGATGGCAGTGGGGCGATCGCCGATTGGACAGTAGCCCGTACTATTTTTGACACCCAAGGAAATGAGGAAGGCTCCGAAATCTCTCAAGAGTTTATTGACGTGACGGAAAAGGCGATCGAGGAAAGCAAAAAAGGTAAACGACGGGGAGGGTTTATGGGAATTATTAATCAATTGGCTCCCATGTTACTCCAATTCCTTTTGTAACCGATGTTTTCCTCCTCTCCTGCTGCTGCAACAGGGGGGAAAGGGGGTGAGAGCCATATGTCACGCAAAACAGAAATGTTATATCCTTGAGTGAGATAGCCTGAGATTGCTCATTCATAACTTTGAGCTATGCAAAAACTTCGGTAAGTTGACCGAGCAATTTTTGAGGCATGACACAGTTTGAATGGAGAAAAAATCAGAGGTTGATAGAGGAAAATAATTAATTATACCTCCTCAATAACACGCATATGGTCAATCTCGCCTTTCTCGCAAAATTAAAGGATCTGCGATCAAAACTCATCAGAAATTATTAAAATCTCTGTAAATTTTGGGATTTTTGAGAAAACTTCCGTAGAATCCATGAAATTGCAAAGATTCGGCCAAGATTAGGTATTGATCCTTGTCAGACAGAAAAAAAAACGATTATCCTAATAGTTAAATCTTAAGCTCATGCTTTTTCTGAAAGATTTAAAACAAGAGATTAAGTGAACTGACTGAGAAAAAGCAGGCATCTACCTGAGGACTGAAGCAGCCAACTATGAACAACATCCTTAAAACCCGAAATTCCTCTCCTTCCCCTTCTACCCATGAAGCTTGGGACGGTGAATATAAATCAGAGTCTCCTAAGTGGGCAGAAAAACTAATCCGAGAAGAATCTGCACCTGATAGTGACTGGGAATGGGGACAATTCATACCCATTTTGCGTAATCCTCAGTTTGAGGCTTGCTAATGTAATCTCGTTTGTTATGATCGCCTGGGTTCTGGATAAGCTGAAATCCTGATTCTATAATTGCTCTCAATTCCCATGCCATCATTAAATCAGTGGTCAAATTCTCTTATCCCGAACTCAGGTTACTTCAACGCCGCATCCTACCCAGTTCGTTGAATCGGTCATTTATGCTAACGGATGGGAATTAATCCCTATCCCTCTAACCCCCGACCTAATGTTTCTTCTAGCATTGCTAGATCGGGAACTTCCTCGGGTGCATAATATCCAGCCGCCCGCTTGGCCGTAATCTCAACTTGTGCATCTTTGGGAATTAACTCAGGAGGAATAGGAACGCGCTCAATGACTTCAATTCCTGAATTGGTAATCGCATCATATTTCATGTTACTCATGGACACCAACCGGTCAATGCGGGTTAAGCCTAACCAATGCAAGACATCGGGCATAAATTCCTGAAAGCGCATATCTTGAACTC
>NZ_CEZBFX010000001.1:78379-140903 GCF_982964205.1 Roseofilum sp.
CCTAACCAATGCAAGACATCGGGCATAAATTCCTGAAAGCGCATATCTTGAACTCCCGCTACACATTCGGTGCGCTCAAAATAGGCTGTTGCTCGATCGCCTCCTTCCTGACGTTTGCGAGCATTATAGACGAGAAACTTAGTGACTTCACCCAGGGCACGACCTTCCTTCCGGAAATAGACAATTACCCCTAAGCCCCCTTCTTGGGCAGTCCGAATACAGACCTCAATCCCATGGGCAAGATAGGGACGACAGGTGCAAATATCGGAGCCAAAGACATCAGAACCATTGCACTCATCATGGACGCGAACAGCGATGGGGCGATCTCGATCCGCAATTGCCCTTAAATCGCCAATCAAATACACCGTTGAACCACCGATGGGGGGCAAGTATAACACCAAATCTGGCCGCGTCACCAACTCCGGAAACATGCCCCCCGTCTGTTCAAACAGGGCATGACGCAAATCCATTTCTTCTACCCCAATGCGTTTGGCGATTCCCGGTAAATACCACACTGGTTCGATCGCTGCTTTGACCACGACTAAATCCCCACCTTCCTTTAAGATCTGGCCATCAACGTTCAACCGTCCCTTACTGACGGCTTCTTGAAGTTCGGGCATATTGATATGGGCTTGGGTAATGGCGATTGTTGGCCGAATATCGATTCCTTGTTCGTAGAATTGCGTATAAATGTCACCCACACGAGCGCCAAAGGGGTCTAGAGAAACAATTTTATCCGGATCGGTCCAACTGGGATGGGGACCAATGTCTGCCACGGGTGCCGTATTGGTTAGATCCGCTCGATGTTCTGGATTCAGCGCTTGACGAGCAACCGCTAGGGCACGATAAATGGCATAGGAACCGGAATGGGTTCCTATCACATTTCGGTGAGCAGGATTGGTTAATGTAGCAATTACTGGTCCTCTGGCAATCGGATCGGAATTGCCCCAATCAATGGCGATCGGTTTTGCCCCACTGCTGCGAGGATGGGATGTGAGGACAATAGGTTTAGATTTACGACGGGTTGAATCAGCCATAGAGAGCAGGGAAGAGTAGACAAAGGTTGAAACTATACCGTATTGTGTCACGATTTTTGAGACTGGGGCAGAAAGTTAGCTATACAAGCTATTGCCTATACCCTATTCCCTGCTCGCGTAGGGCTTCAATAATTTTCAGATTAGCTTTGGGAAAGGGAAATTGGTCTAATTCTTCTAAGGTAACCCAACGAATTTCTTGGCATTCTATCGCTTGAGGCGTACCCGAACCGTAGCGACAATTATAAACATTTAAGGTGACCCGAAAATGGGTATAGGCATGGTCAATGGTAATTAGACGATCGCCCACTTCTATCTCGATCGCTAATTCTTCTTGAATTTCCCGTTTAATACATTCTGGAAGCGTTTCGCCCGGTTCGAGCTTGCCACCTGGGAATTCCCACAAACCCCCAAGTAATCCTTTGTCTAAACGACGGTCAATGAGCAGTTGTCCTCGATCGTTCCAGATGACGGCAACACCGATGTTTTTGTGGGGCCGAACAGGGGGAGTTTCACGCATGGGCCAATGGGTAGGGGTTCCGGTTTGATGGGCGAGACAATGGGAATTCCAAGGACAGCGATCGCACTTTGGCACTTTCGGAGTACAAAGGGTTGCCCCTAAGTCCATCAGAGCTTGATTAAAGTCTCTCGGACGATCCCGATCTACAATAGCATCAGATAATGCCCAAAGCTGTTTCTGGGATTTCCCTGGGGGCTTCGGTAGCGTTATTAGTCTAGCCAAAATGCGTTTAACATTACCATCTAAAATGGAAATGGGCTGATTAAAGGCAGCGCTGAGAATGCCGCCAGCCGTTGTCCGGCCAATACCTGGTAGACTTAAAACCGCTTCTAGCTGTTGGGGAAAAATGCCCTGATGCTCTTCCATGACTTGCTGGGCTGCTCGATATAAATTTCGCGCCCGGCTATAATAACCGAGTCCCTCCCAGAGTTTCAGCACCTGTTGCAGATTAGCTTGAGCTAAGGTTTCTAGGGTGGGAAAAGCGTGCAACCAGCGATCGTAATAGGGTAAAACCGTCTTCACTTGGGTTTGCTGGAGCATGATCTCAGAAATCCAGATGGGGTAAGGGTCTCGTTCTTTTCGCCAAGGCAAGACCCGACCCGCATCACCATACCAGCGCAGCAAAGAAGTCCGGAGATCCTCAAGAACAGCCGGTTCAGGCGACTTCCAAGGAGTTTGTAGTGATTTAGATAATGAAGACACCTGAACTTACTGGAAACTTGACTTCAGTAAACTTTACTCCATCTCACTTGCGTGGGATTCAGAGGCTGACCAAGTATTTTCAAACATCATACGCTGTTCGGCATTACGCAAAAAATAGCCACTGATCATGGCAGAGGCTAAGAGGCGACCTAGGTTTTCTCGGTTGGTTGTTACGGTAACCCCAAACTGTTCTGATGGGAGATGGCCCAGAAGTCCCATGATGTTGTTTTCCATGACTTGGAAAACTTCCGAAGAGGTAGGTTTAGAGAGTTGAGCCACGGTTTCCGGACTCAAGGATTGAACATAGTCCCATAATAAGTTATTGTCAGTGTCGCCCTGAAATAATTCAGGATTTTGATTCGACGGGTTATTCACGTTAGACCTCCGTACAGTTCACCGCGACAACTTCTAGCCTTTTAGGTTGGAGCCGCTTTTGCAAATCAGATTGAACAAGAGTCTACTACTGTAGTGTATTGTCAATCTCATTTGCCTATAAACTAATGTAACAGTTTCTTGCAAAAGGCGGGGGGCCTCAAGCGAATTGAAGATAATCAATCTGCTCTGTTGACTGGAATTAGGCAAATTGGGGATTCGTGCGAGTAATGTCAACCGTGACTTGGCCGCTAAAGTCGGGTATGGGAGGAGATTTAATCACGCGTACACCAACTTTTTGTACGGGAGGGCGTTGGTGGGGTTGGTTTTCCCGGTTTAGAAGTTCATCGGCGATCGCCGTCGCCAATTTCTCGATTAAGTCAAATTTATTGCTACTCACAATTCCTTTAACGATCTCAATCGCTTCACAATAATTGAACGTATCATCGAGATCATCACTCGCTCCAGATACCGATAAATCTAACCACAGGGACAGCTCAACTGTAAACCATTGTCCCAGTATTTTTTCTTCCGGTAAGTAGCCAATATATCCATAACAGCGAATATTGGAGACGTGAATACAATCCATCATTAACTTAAGAGCAGGGATAAAGAGTTTATGCAGTTGATTATCCCATTACCAGGGGACAGCGAGCAACTGGGCATGAGTAAGGCGTAAACTTTTTTCGCCAGTGGTGTAACGTTAGAATAGGATATTTCTAGGAATTGAAATGTTTTAGACAGAGGTAAGTACTATGATTGGTGAATACAAGTTGGCGAAAATAATAAGCGAACGAGGTAATGCTATATTTTTTGCTCAGGTATTTGTGGAAGTTGAATATTTTGATGGTGAAAATACTGTGATTGATTCAATAATAGAAAAAACAATCAATAGAAGAGCAGCAGAAGTGAATTCAGAAACTCATAGTGATTGGATTAATGCAGCAATAGAAGGAGCTAGGCCAACTTTACAATACTTAAAACATCAGAGTGTAAGCATCGAGTCCCAGTGTTGATAAAGGTCTTCTGCGTAGAACATAATTTCTTCATTAGGCAGATGAATTTTAGCTTTTTGCCGTGGATATAAACTTTCAAGACATTTAACGTCTTGTTGCACCACAACCACAATTGAAGCCATATTGAGTAAGGACTCTTGCATGACCGATTTCAGTGCGGGATCGCTGAATTTTGCATAGAGCAAAATAAATGTTTTGGTTGTCGTCTCTGTTTCCGGATAAAGAATATGACCTTGATAAGTTTGAACATCAGGGGAAACTAAGCAAAAGAACTGTGTTGATGGAAACACATATTCTAGAAAATTATGCATAATTTCTGGAATAGCTCCTAGGGCAGGATTGGCGGCAATTTCCTCTGGTGTATAATCAGCTTTCTCCACAGTTTGCGAAACCTTGGCATAGATGCCCTCTTTAGTTACGAATTTCGACTGACAGGATTTAACTTTAAAAAATTCTCGATGGGTGCCATTTTGATGATCGTGATCGTAGTTAATCATCAGACTACTCAAAAAATCACTTTGAATGCTTCTCTGGGCTGTTACGCCTAGAAATTCGTACTCAGAGGCGACCTGTCGGTGCAACTCAGGAACAGGGAACCGAGGCTCAAATCCACCGTAAGTCCAGATCAAATCGCCATCAACAATTAACTCTAAGGGGTCAGCCAATGGCGCTTGACTCAACTGACCTTCTCGCCACAAGTGACCCGATCCGTCGAATTCTATAGCATGAAATGGACAGGCTATCGTATTGTGCTGCTCACAAATCCAGCCATTGGATAAAGGGGCTTGCATATGCGGACAAATGTTATTGAGAGCGAATACTTCTCCAGAGGGATTCTGCCAAAGGACATAATCTTGGGCATTCAAGGTGACTTTATATGGGCGATTGATACCCAGCATGGACTTGTGCGCGATTAGCCAAGGCGCACCAGGAAGAATTGGTTGCATAATGAAGGAACGTAAGTTAAACAGGTGTTTAGTTAGTTAAACGTCTGTTTAGTTGTGCTGTCAAGTGCTTCTGAGGGAAAACATTGAGCGGATGATTATTGACCGAGAAAGCGATCGCGCCCAAGATCAACCTGCAACTCTACAACCCTAGCAGATCGCCCACTCTGTTCGCCCAGCGATCGAGAGAGGCTAAATTTTTTACTCGATTGAGACAAGTCATGCGGATAAGATTCAGTTGAAAAACAGCTTAAATTTACCTAAAATTTTAGTGTATACTAGCAGCCTAACACTGCGTTGGTGCAGGATAGAACATAGGTTGTCGGTGAGTATTTAAGGCTGCCTGCCGCCGCACAACGCTGCCGTTATGAGTAAAGAGAGTATCAAATGAATATCGGGATATATATCTATGAAGAAGCAGAAGTATTAGATTTCTCTGATCCGTTCGAGGTATTTTCTACGGCTGCTAGGCTTAGTGAGGAAGTCGATCTTTTCAATGTGTTTTTAGTAGCAGAGTCGAATGAGCCAATCAAAGCTAGGGGTGGTTATATGGTGCTGCCCAACTTTGGCTTCTCAAATCACCCTTCGATTGATGTTCTGATCGTGGTTGGGGGTGTACACATTCGTGAGATGAGGAAGACTCACGTTATAGAATGGATATCGCTACAGGCAAATAAAGCATCAATCGTTGCATCAGTGTGTACAGGTGCGTTTTTACTTGCGCAAGCTGGTGTACTCAAATCCAACAAGGTGACAACTCATTGGGAAGATACGGATGATCTAAGGCGGTTGTTCCCAAAACTAGAGGTAGTGGAAGGAGTTAGATGGGTTGATGAGGGTAACCTGCTAACATCTTTGATGTCCAGTTAGTTAAACACTCATTTAGTTAGCCTGTCAAGTGCTGCTGAGGGAAAATAAGGTTTAGGCTCGATAGAGTAGTCTGTTTACGAAAATGCTCTAGATCGTGTCCAAGCCATTTGACCCGACTGCCAAGAAAGAGAAACAAAGGCGTAATCCAGAAGTTACAAAAGCTAATATTCTGGCCGCCGCGATTGAAGAATTTGCACAGTATGGTTTATCTGGCGCAAGGACGGAAGCGATCGCAACTCGCAGTGGAGTAACCAAGGCGATGCTCTGCTACTACTTTAAAAACAAAGAAACCTTGTATCAATCCGTCTTGCAGGAGCTGGTTGATGAAATTAACCAGGCTTTTCAATCGATTGATTTAGAGAGATTATCCCCTGAACAGGCATTAGAAACGGTTGTGCGAAACTATATCGAGTTTGAAGTGAGTCATCGTTGGCATGGAATGCTCTGGTTTCAAGAAGCCATTCAGAATCAAGGACGCTACGGCGAACAGACGGGTTGGGAAGCCGGGTTTCAATCCATTGTTCAGATCTTGGAGCGAGGAATTGCGGAAGGGCAATTTCGACCGGTCGATCCATTTCTAACCGCCATTAATATCTTAGGGGTTTGTTCTTTCTACTTTGATGCCTATGAAAACTTGAAGTATCTCAATACCGAGAAAGCACTCCTCAGTGCTGAAATGGTTAAACAGCAAACTGAAACGGCGGTTGAATTCATTCTTGCTGGACTAACGACTTCTTGACAGGGAGTCAAGAGATGGGGCGATCGCCCCAAGACCAAGCAGCATAACAAACCCCTACTGCCTGCAAAAACGTCCAAGACAGCGATCGCAACTCATCCATTAGACTGGGAAATATTCCCCGTCAGGGTTATGAACCAGAGGCTTATCCGATATGGCGCATCAGATATCCACAACCGAACAGGTCAAATTTTGGCGCGATCCAGTCCTCAACGATCTGGAAATGCTGCACGCCACCTACATTACCTATTCCTTCTCGCGCCATGCTCACGAAGGCTTTGGCATTGCCATTGTCGAATCTGGGGCAATGGAGTTTGAATATGAAGGCGAGACCTACATTGCTCCACCCGGGAGCGTGGTGGTGACCCAACCGGGGGCGATTCATACAGGGGGGGCAGTCTTGGAAACAGGATGGACTTATCGCACCCTCTTGCCCGCTGCCGATTGGCTCCAGCAAGCCGCAACTGAATTGGCCGAGCGCCCCAAGGGAATTCCCTATTTTGCCTCACCCCTCATTCACGACAAACACCTCAATCGCTTACTTCTCCAACTTCATCGCAGTCTCGAAGCCATGCCATCCCCCTTGGAACGGGAATCCCGCTTTCTGTGGGGCATGGCGCAACTGATTAATGCCCATGCGAGCGATCGCTCCTGGGTCAAACCAATCGGTCAAGAACATTCAACCGTTGAACGGGTGCGCGAGTATTTAAATACCAACTACCATGCAAATATTTCCCTCGAAGAACTGGCTAATCTGGTGGATCTAACTCCATTGCGACTCTTGCGCACCTTCCGCAAACAGGTCGGATTGCCACCCCACACCTATCTCAACCAAGTGCGAGTTTACCAAGCTAAACGGTTACTCGCAGCAGGCTGGTCAATTATCAATACCGCGTTGGAAACCGGCTTTACCGATCAGAGCCATCTTCACCGCCACTTCAAGAAAATAGTGGGACTCACTCCAGGACAGTATGTCCGGGGCTGCAAAAACGTACAAGATTAACCGGAATTAATCCTGATAGGCTAGCCATCATCAAGTCTACTGGCTATCCTCAATGATCCAACTTCAAGAAGGTTCTCACTCAAAGAGGCGAATTCTGTCTCCCCAGGCTGAATTCTGGACTGGGGCGCGGGATATCTTGCCGCTAATTATTGGGGCGATTCCCTTTGGCATTATCTTTGGTACGTTGGCCACCAGCAATGGCCTATCCATTGGCGGCACGTTGGCAATGTCAGCCTTTGTATATGCGGGATCGTCCCAGTTCATTGCCGTAGGTCTGATGGCGGCGGGGACGGGCTGGCTGCTGATTGTATTGACTACCTTTATTGTCAATCTTCGGCATTTGCTGTACGGTGTTAGCCTCCTTCCCTACCTCCAATCCCTGCCCCAACGCTGGCAGGCGACTCTGGGCTTTTTTCTCACAGATGAGTCATTTGCCATTGCCATTCGACGTTACGAACAGGTTGATGGTGCTTCGATGAAGCACTGGTACTTTTTGGGAGCATCAGTGACGATGTATGTCAGTTGGCAATTGTCCACGCTGCTTGGCATTACGATCGATCAGACTCTACCCAATGCCGCGAATTGGGGACTCGATTTTGCCATGTCCGTTACCTTCATCGGCATGATTGTGCCCTATGTCAAAACGAAGCCCATGGCGATCTCCACCCTCGTTTCCGGGATGGTTGCTCTGCTTGCCTATCCTTTACCTCACAAACTGGGGCTGATCGTAGCGGCGATCGCTGGAATTACTGCTGGTGTCCTCAGCGAACGGATTCTCAAACCCAGACCGAATCTATGAAATTCAATCGAACTGTACTCTGTGGGAGTAAGCAGCTATGATCCATGAAGAACTTATGATTGCGGGAATGGCGATCGCCACATTCTCAATTCGCTATGTCATCTTTGGGACGAGTCGCCATATCACTCTGTCCCCCTCATTATTGAATGCCTTGCGCTATGTCCCGCCTGTGGTGTTGACTGCGATTGTGGTGCCAGAAGTGTTAATGAGTGATGGTGGGCTAGATATGAGTTGGATGAATGCTCGCTTAGTGGGGGCGATCGCCGCTGTTCTGATTGCCACAACGACTCAGAACCTCTTGTTTACTATTGGTCTAGGTATGGCTATATTCTTCGGCTGGAATGGATTTCTCAACCTATTGTTATAAGAAACATGCTGAAAACCCTGTGGATTCGTTGCACCAAGAATCCACGCGTCTTTAGAGCAGGCAGTGTCAACAACAGGGATTCAGAGGCAAGAGGCGATCGCCGATGCAACCTACGATAATCTCGTGTTGAGGGGTAAGGTAAGTTACTCTTAGCCCATTCCTCCTTACTCCTCGTCCCAATCATCATCTTCTGGGGTGCTATTTTCGAGTTTCGTAATCGCCAGTTTAATCACTTGCCCTACAGAGGATTCATTCTCCTGAGTTAAAGCAGTTTGTAGGGATGATATCACCGTTCGATCGCCGATTTTCATTAAGGATAGAGCCGCGCTTTTGCGACTTTCTGCCTCTGAATGCTGGAGTAGCTCTAAAAGCGGAGGAATACCTTGGGTATATTTCAAATTGCCTAACGCGGTTGCGGCTTCACAGCGCACGATAGAGGCAGCATCATTTAAAGATTGTAATAATAACTCAAGTTCGCGATCGCAGTTTCCGGGATTTTCTTGAGCCACTTGCACAATCACTTCTATCACTGCTGCTCGCACTTCTGGGGACTCAGAATACATTTGTTCATACACCAAATCCTTGGCTTCCGAACCAATAAAGGCCAATGCCCAACCCACTAATCCCTTATAATTTTCTGGATGATTGGGATTGGAGAGAATATCGAGTAGAGCCGGAACTGCGACTTCTCCGGTTCTGGCTAAAGCTCCCACAGAAGAGCCTTTAACCACCATATCATCATCATTGAGCAGGGCTTGAACCAGCGTGGGAACCGCTGTCGGATCGGCAATTAAGGTTAAGGTTTTCGCTGCTGCTCGTCGCACGACAGGATTGGTATGATGTTGTAGAGCTTCCAATAACACCGGGGTGGCAGGTGTCCCAATTTTTCCGATGGTTTCCGCAAAACTGAGGCGCACCATCCCCCTAGAATCGCCCAAGCATTCTACCATCTGTTGCAAAACTTGGCGATCGCCATCATCAAACTCTTCAGCAACCATTTGCGCTTGCACGCTTTGCAAAAAAGCATCGGTTTCTTCAGCAGACAAAGCACCCAGGCGATCGCCAGTGGAAAATTCAGCAGGAGAGGGATAATTCATAACAAACTACAGTAAGCAGAACCTTAATTTTATAACGAAAAGGGTGGGTTTACTTCAGAAGATGGCTATGTGCCCATGTGTATCTTTCCCTCCCATTTCTGAATTCATGTGTCCTTTATCGAACCCTCAATAATTCCTGCCACAATTGCCCCTACCGGTGTTTGCTTGAGTCCTTCCATCAGTCCACCCTTTGCAGCATTAATCGAAAGTTTGTCCAGGGTGGACAGGAAGATAAGCGATCTTATTCAAGTTCTACCTCTCTTTTCCTGCCCCCCTACGATGTGACCCTCAATTTTTAATTGATTAAGGCAGAGCAAACCCCTTAGATTTCTTCTTCTTCTTACCCTTCGACTCCTTCGCACTGCCATTTTGCATATACGCCTTCATCTGTGCAGTAAACCCATCTCCATCCGCATTCGGCAGATTTCCCTTAGCGATATTTTCCACAATTTGAACATGCTTAGGTAACAAATCCTTCAGCGCATATTGCTCCACAATTAATTCCCTCGCCTTTTCACGCAAAGGAGCCATTCGATCGCGGTTATCTAAAGCCTCACCTACCCGTTGAGCAATCTCTTTCGGTGAGAAGAAATCCACTAATAAACCATTCTCTCCATCCCGGATCATTTCTCGTACCGGAGCAGTATCGGAACCCACAATTAAACATCCTGTGGCTAAGGATTCCATCATCGACCAAGATAATACAAACGGTCGAGTTAAATAGACTCGCACAGTTGAGGCTTGTAGGACTTGTAAATAGAGTCCATAGGGAAGAGGCCCGGTAAAATGTACCCGTGACATATCCAAGTTTAAGCGCTCTAACATCGCCTGTTTATAGGTTTTGCCATCGGGTAAAGATTTACCGTAACACACCCGGTCTTCTCCCACAATCACCACATGACAATTGGGGCGCTTTTCCTGAAGATAAACAATGGATTCCATGAACTGAGGAAAGCCGCGATAGGGTTCCATTCCCCTAGTGGCATAGGTGACAATTTCATCGACTCCAGATAAATCGAGTGGCTCGATATTTTTACTGTATCCTTCACCGGTGAATTTCATTTTTGCGCCTGGATTGGGCTTAAAATAATCTGTATCGATGCCATCGAAAATTACAGATAACTTGCTTTGAAATTCTGGTGGAAATTGGGACTTTTGCCACTGGGTCGGACAGACTCCCCAATCACAGTTATATAAGTCTTGTAAAATCCCAGCGTTTTTAACCCGAATTCGACATAAATCATCAGCCGAAAGGGGTTCTGAAGGATCAAAATCAGCATCGGTTCCCCTGGCGTGATAAAACCATTCGTAATAGCACAGAAGGGGAGATTCGGGGAAAACTTCTTTCAAAAATAAGGTTGGTCCCCATCCAGAATGGCCATACATAATATCGGGAATAAACCCTTCTGCTCTCAGTTTCTCCGCGACTCGATACACACTTTGACCATACAAAACGGCACTTTCAAAAGGGCGGACATAGTGATGGGTTTCCGCTCTTGGTTCCCGACTGGGATTAAACAGAACTTTTTGCACTCCAGGAATCACCCATTCTGGGCGTTCATTTTTGGTAATGAAAACGACTTGATTGTTGGGGTTGCTGCCAAAGACGTTGGCTAAATGGCGGAATTGGGCAGGAAAATTGGGGTGTAAAAATAGGATTTTCATGGATTTTAATGAACCATTGGACAGATGAAAATTTAATTTTGTTCAGGAGCGCGACAGATCCAAATACAATCTCTGGGCACTAATTCCGTATTTTGTTCTAAGATTTCATAGCCCAAGGTGGTGAGGAATTTTTCCATGATTTCATTGGTCATAATGGAAAAGGCAGTTCCATCTCGTTTTCCAAGGAGATTATGGGGATAGTCATTGAGGAATTTTTCCCATCCGAGAGGGGAGAGGATGTTACTATGGTGGAATAAACAGAGTCGTCTACCGCGCAAAAGTGGGGGGATTTGGACTAGATAATTATAAATATCTCGCGGTTCGATATGAACCATGGTATCGTAACAGAAACACACATCGATACTTGCCGGTTTAATGCTTTCTAGGGTGAGTCCATTGAGTTTGACGTAGGATGTACGTTCAGTTCCTAATCTTTCTTGAGTGGCTTTGAGCATTTGGGCGGAAATATCAGCACAAACTAACTCTTGACAATAGTTCAATAATAGGGCAGCGGTTTTACCTCCACCAATACCAATTTCTAGGACGCGATCGCCAGATTCGATATAAGGTGCGATTAAATGGGTTTCGATTAACTGCTCGTATTCAGATAGGGAAGATGCGGCTCCTGCTTGTTTTCCGATCCACTCATCGCCAACATGCTGATATTGGGGATCGGTAGATGTCCAATTTTGGGCGTAGTTATCCCAAGCGCCTTCATAATCAATGGGGCTGGATGGTTTAGTCATAGTCCAAGGTAAGGGTTGATGAAGATAAACAGATAAACGTTGGTTGTGAGGGGTAAAATAGTCGGTAAGCTGTTGATACAGTTGGGGAGAAACGTTGGGGTAATCTCCAGCATCATAAACGGGAGTGTCGGTTAAGGTATGGGGCGGTAATTGGAGAAATTCATAGACTCGATTGGCGATCGCCTGGGGATGAGCATAAAAGTCTTCTGCGAGTAAAATCAGGAATTGTTCTGGAGGAAAGTAGTGCTGCCAACGGAGCAGTTGATCGATGTATATACCTCGCTCTAAATAACTGTAATGGCGATGGTTAAAGCTATGGTAAAAGGGGTTGGCTTGGATTTTTTCCACTTCTGTTTGCAGTCGCTGGGGTTCGCTGGCGATCGCTGCTTCTAATCCCAACGATTCAAATCCCCACCTTACCTCATGATAATAATGGGAAATTGCCCGCTTGACCGGATCGCGCAATAGCACAATCAACTTCACATCTGGATAACATTGGTGAACCCGTTGGGGAACACAGGGATGATAGAGATAATAGGGACTCGCTTCCCCTTTGATTCCCGGTTGAGGAAACTGTTCCTTATACCAGGAAACGCCGCGATCGAAGTGTAAGCTAAAGAAATGGAGTTCTTTTTCCGTCGCTGGACTGATCCCTGGATGTTCAATGAGATGATGATAGAGGGAAGTTGTCCCGCTTTTTTGCGCTCCTATAATGAGGTAATCGACCATAAACCGGTTATTGAGAGTCCTTAGGCAGGCTAGCCAACGCTTACTTAATAGACTTCTTGCAGAAGTCAGGGAATAGGGGATAGGGAATAGGGAATAGGGATAAAAATATAGGATTACTCCATTGCTATTTATTTTCTACCTACTTATGCAAGAGGTCTAATAATCTTTTAACATCTTTGCGGCATTTATGAACAAAAACCCGGAGGGCTATTCCCTGGGAACCATAGCCTGCTTGCCAACTGCGCCAACCTAGCTGTAGGATTGGTAAACCAAAATTGAGGAGGCGATCGCCAAAAGGATTGTTTTCTACCTCTTGGGGATTGAGATTTAGGCGATCGCACACTGCATGGTTCAAGTTGCAATGGGTGATATAGCTCCTTCCCCTGAGTTTTTCAGCTTTCTGCAATCCAGTCATCACTTCTTGGGAAAGAGTTCCGGCATTTTCTACTACTCCCACGGTGTTCGTGTCATGAATGCGATATCGCACCAAGGGGGTAGGAATATGGGCAATTTTCCCCTGATGGGAAGCAATGAGCGCTATCCACCAATCATGATACCAATTGCCGCCCTTTCGGAATGGAAACGGCAGCACGAGAGAGAGCAGTTGGGGGCGAAACATCATCGTACATCCGGTTAAGGTGTTGCGCAGGAGCAGCAGTTGGGGGGTGAGATTTTGGGGAGATCGCTGTTCAAATTCCCACGCAGAAGGATAACAAGTGTCGTCTTGCGCATCGATTAGCTCTAGGTCAGAATGGACTAAAAGAGCGGATTGGGACTCTAAAGCGTGCCATTGACGCTCCAGTTTATCCGGTAACCAAATATCATCTTGATCGCAACAGGCGATCGCCTCCAACCGTTGATCTCCTACACATAATTCTAATCCCCGCTCAAAGTTATGATAAGATCCCACATTTTCCGAGTAGGAATGGAAGTGAAAACGGCGATCGCCGGCGATCGTTGCTTGAATCTGGCTTTGACACGCTTCAGATGAGCGATCGTCAACCACATGACACATCCAATCTTGCCAAGTTTGCCCCTGCAAAGACTCAATTTGTTTGCGCAAATACTCCATATTGGGGTTATACGTTGCTAGAATAATTCCAATTTTTCCCATTACCAATTCCCGATAAAATGATGTGAAAATTTGAGGATAACCAGAGTGAAGAAAGCCAAGGGAAAACGCCCCGTTTATTTAGATAACGCCAAAGTAGATCGGTTATTAACGATGATTATGACATTAGCCAGTGAGGTTTCTGTCTTGCACGATCGCCTCGATACCCTCGAACGATTAGCCCAGGAAAAAGGTATCCTTTCCCTGGAAGACATTGAAGCCTATCAACCCGATGAGCAAACGCAACAGCAACGGGAACAGTGGCGACAGGCTTATCTGGAGCGCTTGTTAGGCGATCTCGCCACGGATCATGAATAATGAATAACTGGAAACCCCAGAAATACAAACCACCCATGACTGCATTACCCCAAACTCTAGATGAGGCGATCTCCCAAGCGAAAGCAGCAACGTTGCAAGCCCTCGAAGATGGAAGACGCTTAATTCAAGTAGAGTTAGTCTTTCCCGAAATTGCCCTAGAAGCGCAGAAGCTCGCCCAAGACTTTATCCCCATTTTGCAAGAGTTTGGGGGACAACCAAAAATCTTCTTTCCAGATACCGGAGCGGCAGCTCTAGCCCGTCGAGACTGGGGTGAAACTCCCTTTAAAGTCACGGATTTAGGCAGTAGCCGATCGCCCATCGATAATAAAATAGACCCCGAAGACGAGAGCTTTCTAGTTGTTAACCCCTCATCCGTAGAAGTCGGGCAAGTCGAGCGTCTGGTGAACTTAGCCGGCGATCGTCCCATCATTCTTTTAATCCCGAAACTCGAAGATGTCGCTGTTGTCGGTATTGGTTATACGGCTCGTCAACTGCGCGAGAGACTCTTAAGCCAAATCTACTCCTGTTATTACATCCGTCCCCTAGAAGGCGCAGCCCTCTATCGCTGCCATCCCCATCCCTGGCAAGTTTGGCTCGAAACCGCAGACGGTAGTTATACTCAAATTGCCGAACAACCGCAAAAACCTGTAGGCGAAGCCCTAGATCGGATTTTAATCCGAGCAACGACTGGAGAAAATACGGAAGAAGCCACCCCGACTCAGAAACGGCGAGGGGGGATTTTCGGTGAACTCGAACGCTTTATTAAAGCTTTGACTCAATAAACCCAGAACAGTTGTCCAGGACTAAACTTTGTCAGTACACTGTAGGGACACCAAAATAGCTCAGATCTTAAAGTAGATCGGCAAAGCTAACTGGGTGTTGAGGAAGCTTGTGGCAACTTACCCTGGATTCCTCATACCCTATTCTCTATGATGATGCACCTTAAAAATTGGCCTAGAGCAACTTGCCTCCCAAGGATCGATTAAGGGCAAGGTTAAAGAGAAAGGGTATCAGTACGGAACCGACTTGATTAGCACACAGGGAATACAAAGCAATGATAGGAGCAACAGGACGACGAGTTTTTATTGGTGATGTCCATGGGAATTATGATGGCTTAATGCATCTTCTGGAGGCGATCGCTCCTGTAGAGAGCGATGACTTATACTTCTTAGGAGATCTGATCGATCGCGGGCCAAAAAGCGCAGAAACCGTTAACTTCGTTCGTGATAGTGGTTATCCCTGCATTCGAGGCAACCACGAACAACTACTGATCGACAGTTTTCCAGACGGCAAAATCCATTATCCCGCCCTCCAAGCATGGCTCTATAGTGGCGGACAAGCTACTCTGAGTAGTTATCAAGATGCCCAACTCCTTCTTGAGCATCTGCAATGGATTAGCAATCTTCCCCTATACCTCGATCTCGGCGATGTTTGGCTTGTCCATGCTGGAGTTCATCCCGATTTACCCATCGACGAGCAAACCGAATATGAACTCTGTTGGATTCGCGATCGATTTCACTGCATTCCCACTCCCTACTTCCCCGATAAAACCATTATCACCGGCCACACCATTACCTTTACCTTCCCTGGTGTGTTACCCGGTCAAATTGTCCAAGGACAAGGCTGGTTAGATATCGACACGGGAGCCTACCATCGCCGCAGTGGATGGTTAACCGCCCTAGACTGGACAAACCAACAAGTTTATCAAGTCAACATCTATCATCAAGCAGTCCGTGTCTTGCCTCTAGAAGAAAGTATCACTTTTATAGAACCGGAAGCCATTATTCCTCGACATCCAGTTGCCGCCAACCATTAATAATAGGCAATAGGCACGAATAGCAATCGGCAATAGAAAATGTTCTAACTATTCTTTGCCCTGCTATACATAGCGTGATAAGGTATGATCTCCCTCTAAGTCGATCGCCATCCTCAACCATGGAAACCAAAGCTGCTATTGCCTTTGCCCCTAATCAACCCCTGAGCATTGAAACCGTCAGTCTGCAACCTCCGGAAGCTGGAGAAGTATTAATTGAAATCAAAGCGACAGGTATTTGCCACACGGATGCCTATACCCTTTCTGGGGCCGATCCAGAAGGACTTTTTCCCGCCATCCTAGGTCATGAAGGTGCAGGTGTCGTCGTAGAAGTTGGCCCAGGGGTCACCAGTCTCAAACCTGGCGATCATGTGATTCCTCTGTATGTTCCCGAATGTCGCCAGTGTGAATATTGCCTCAGTCTAAAAACAAACTTGTGCCAAGCGATCCGTACTACCCAAGGACGGGGCGTGATGCCCGATGGAAGCAGTCGGTTTGCGTTTAATGGCGAGATGCTCCATCACTATATGGGCACTTCAACCTTTTCTAATTATACCGTTGTCCCAGAAATTTCCGTAGCCAAAATTCGCGAAGATGCCCCGTTTGATAAGGTTTGCTATATCGGTTGCGGGGTAACAACGGGAATTGGAGCCGTGATTAATACGGCAAAAGTAGAACCGGGTTCTAAGGTCATTGTGTTTGGCTTAGGGGGAATTGGCTTAAATGTAATTCAAGGGGCAAAAATGGTGGGAGCCGATCGCATTATAGGCGTTGATCTGAATCCCCAAAAACGAGCTTTGGCGGAAAAATTTGGCATGACGGATTTTGTCAATCCCCAGGAGGTGGAAGGAGATTTAGTCCCTTATTTGGTGGATTTAACGAAAGGCGGTGCAGATTATACGTTTGAATGTATTGGCAATGTGGAGGTGATGCGCCAAGCGTTGGAATCTTGTCATAAGGGATGGGGCGTTTCGACGATTGTTGGTGTAGCGGGAGCTGGACAAGAAATTAAGACTCGCCCGTTTCAGTTGGTGACGGGACGGGTTTGGAAAGGAACGGCGTTTGGAGGGGCAAGGGGACGAACGGATGTCCCAAAAATTGTGGATTGGTATATGGAAGGGAAGATTAATATTGATGATTTAATTACCCATGTGTTGCCAATTGAGCAGATTAATGAGGGATTTGAGTTGATGCATAAAGGCAGTTCAATTCGCACTGTGGTAACGTTTTAAAGGCAGATTAGGAACAGGCGGTAATTATGATGTTGCGTGTCATTTCTCGTTTGGGTGTTGGAGTGATTTTACCGGCGATCGCCGCTTTCGGACTGATCGGGTGTGAAGAAGAAGATTCTTTTCTGCCACCTGCACCGCCTCCCGATATTTCTCAACCGGAGGTTCCCACCACTCCAGAAGTGGCGACTCCCACACCAACTCCCTCCCCCAGTCCTACCCCTGCGGCGAAACCCACTACCCAACTAGCTGCCCCAGAAAATCCCGATCCCCAGGTGAATGCTCAAGTGCAGGAAACTCTAGATACCATGGCGAATAAGGGATATCCCAAAGCCAATCAAGGGGTATGGATGCAGTCTGGAGATACCCTATTAGCGAATTATCAAGGGACAACTTTATTACCCGCCGCCTCTTTAACCAAAATCGCCACCACATTAGCCGTATTAGACACGTTTGGCCCAAAACATCAATTTGTTACTCAAATTGGCTATACCGGAACCCTAGAGAATGGAGTGATTAACGGGGATTTAGTGATTATTGGCGATCGCGATCCCTTCTTTGTCTGGGAAGATGCGATCGCCCTCGGCAATGCCTTAATAGACATGGGGATCAAACAAGTGACTGGGGATTTAGTCATTGTTGGTTCCTTTTACATGAACTACGAAGAGAACCCTAAAACCTCTGGCGCTCTATTGCGTCAAGGCTTAAACGTGCAACTGTGGCCGGATCGAGCCTATCTGCAATATGAAACCCTACCTGACAATACCCCGCAACCGGAACTGAGTACGGGTGGCTTGATCAAGACAACAACTACAACACCCGCTAACGTTAAACCCCTTGTGCGTTATTCCTCCCTTCCCGTCGCCGAATTGCTGAAAAAAATGAACCAATACAGCAATAATCCCATGGCAGAAATGTTCGCTGGCATGGTGGGAAGTGCAGGAACCGTCGCCCAAAAAGCGGCCACTCTTGCCGGTGTCCCCCCAGCCGAGATTAAACTCATTAATGGATCGGGATTAGGGGAAGAAAACCAAATGTCCCCACGAGCGGCGATCGGCCTATTCTTAGGGATTCAAAAACTTTTACAACCCCATCAAATGACCATTGGTGATGTAGTTGCTATTGTCGGAGAAGACGAAGGCATCTTAACATCACGCCCTTTACCCAAATTTGCTGTTGTCAAATCAGGCAGCCTCTACGTCGTCAGTACCTTGGGTGGAGCCTTGCCCACCGCTCAAAAAGGGGTCGTTTGGTTTGCTATGTTTAATGGGGGTAGCTACTACGAAGACTTTCGAGAAGAGCAAGAAGCTTTCCTTAACAAACTCGTTCGCCAATGGGGAGTTGTATCGAGCCTACCGGAAGAATTAAAACCCGGCTTACCTCCAACCTCTGGATCTCGGATCGAGAAAGTAAAGTGATATCCCTCTTTTGTCACTCAGGGACAACTCTGGTCTTGACTGAATTCTAGAACTCTTAGAGGATCGGCGATCGCGATCGCCGATCCTCACCCCATAAATAGCGTTTCTTTCTTTTATGAGGTACATTAATGACTGTTTTTAACAATAGCTAGAACAGCTAAAAGCGCCACCGAGTCTGTTGTCTGCTCCCCCTATCTCCCTATCCCCCCATCCCCAAGCGCTGTATTCCTTATAACGTCTATACTCTAGACTCATTTTTACCCCTTAAGTTCTGCAACTTATGCCTGAAACAATAACCATTAAACCTTCTCCCCCAAGCCATTATGTCTACCCCCCACCGTCAAGCCAACCAATATGTCCGAGAACTTCTAGAACAGAACCGCCTAACGGAACTCTCAGACAAACTGCTACCCAACCCTAAACCCTTACCCCGCAAATTTCGCGGAGCATTTCGCCTCAGTCGTCAACGGGTAGAACAGCATTGGAAGCAACTGGAGACTCTCCCAGAAACCCAAGCCAATTTATTAGATGGGCAAACGCTCTCTCAACTGGAAACTTATCAGTATAATATTGAAAACTTTATCGGTACAGTGAAACTTCCGGTGGGTATTGCCGGTCCCCTGCGAGTCAATGGACTGTTTGCTCAAGGGGATTATCATGTGCCTTTAGCCACTACTGAAGCAGCCCTAGTCGCCTCCTATTCGCGGGGATGCCAACTGATTTCCGAGGTAGGAGGCTGTCAAGCCTTATTACTCAATGAAGCGGTCAACCGCACTCCTGGATTTGCGTTTAGTACCTTGCAAGAGGTGGGCTTATTTTTGGCTTGGGTGGTAGGGGAACAAGAAAGCTTTAAGCAAGAAGCAGAACAAACCACGCGCTACGGAAAACTAATCGATACTCGAATTACCGTAGAAGGCAATCATGTTTATCTGGATTTTCAGTTTACGACAGGGGACGCGGCTGGCCAAAACATGGTGACTTTGGCGACGGATGTCATTTGTCAGTATATCCTCAGCCAGAGTCCTGTGGCTCCGCAATATTGGTTTATTGAGGCTAATTTATCGGGGGATAAAAAGGCCAGCGCCCAATCATTTTCTGGAGTGCGAGGTAAAAAAGTAACAGCGGAAGTAAAGATACCAGCTCAGTTAGTTGCCCAACGGTTGCACACGACTCCAGAACAAATGGTGAACTATTGGCGGATGTCAGCTTTGGGGGGCACAATGAGCGGGACGATAGGGATTCAAGGGCATTATGCCAATGGGTTGGCGGCGTTGTATATTGCTTGTGGTCAGGATGCTGCTTGTGTGGCGGAGTCTGCGGTGGGGGTAACGCGGTTTGAGTTAACCCTAGAGGGGGATTTATATGCGGCGGTGACGTTGCCCAATCTAATTGTGGGTACGGTGGGAGGAGGTACGGGGCTACCCAGTCAGCAGGCTTGTTTGCAGATTTTGGGGTTGGCGGGTGCGGGTAAGGCAAGGGCGTTTGCCGAGATGTGCGCGGGGTTGGCGTTGGCGGGAGAGTTGTCGATTATTGGGGCATTGTCTGCGGGAGAGTTTGTGCAGGCTCATGCTCGGTTGGCGCGGGAGCGTTGAAGAAGGACGAGGGGATGGGTAGATGCGGGGATGTGGTAGACTTTTGGGAACACTAGCCTCTTTGTTGAAGTAGAGGTAACTAAATTGTTTCGGCTGTCGCCGACCTGAAAATTATTAATTGTTAGATTGTTAATTTTAATTGCTCATGAGTTCTTCCACGTTAGTCGAATTGGCCCAGAAAACACGACAAGGGGCGCGTCAGTTAGCTGGATTGACGACAGAAGAGAAAAATCAGGCTATCGAGGCGATCGCCAAATCCTTAGAACAGGCTCTACCGGAAATTCTAGCAGCGAACCAAGCCGATTGTGAAGCGGCGATCGCCGCAGGCATTGCTAAACCCCTCTATCATCGTCTGAAATTGGATGAAACGAAGTTGAAAGGGAATATCGCTGGGGTGCGGGATGTACAAAAGTTACCCGATCCGGTGGGGACGGTTGAGATTCATCGAGAGTTGGATGAGGGTTTGGTTCTGAAACGGATCAGTTGTCCGTTGGGGGTTTTGGGGGTGATTTTTGAAGCGCGTCCTGAAGCAGCAATCCAGATTTCTACGTTGGCGATTAAGTCGGGAAATGGGGTGATTCTCAAGGGTGGAAAGGAAGCGATTCAGTCGTGTGAGGCGATTGTCAAGGCGATTCGACAAGGGTTATCGAAAACGGCGGTTAGCCCGGATGTGGTACAACTTTTGACCACCCGCGAAGAAACGGTGGCGCTGTTGAAGTTAGACCCATATGTGGATTTGATTATTCCTAGGGGTTCTAATTCTTTTGTCCGGTTTGTCCAGGAGAATACGAATATTCCCGTGTTGGGTCATGCCGATGGTATTTGTCACCTCTATCTGGATGAATCTGCGGATCTGGAAAAGGCGATCGCCATCACGGTCGATGCCAAAACCCAATATCCGGCTGCCTGTAATGCCATCGAAACCCTCTTAGTGCATCGCTCCTGCGCTCCGCAGATTCTTCACCCAGTTGCCCAAGCGCTACAAGATAAAGGGGTGAAATTACTTGGAGATGATGCAACGTCTGAAAGATTAGGGATTCCCACAGCCACAGAAGCGGATTGGTCTACAGAGTACAGCGATCTGATTTTAGCGATTAAACAGGTGGACTCTCTAGAGGAGGCAGTAGATCATATTAATACCTATGGATCGAAGCATACAGATGCGATCGTTACCGAAAACCCCCAAGCCGCGCAACTCTTCCTAAATCAAGTTGATGCTGCTGGCGTTTATCATAACTGTTCTACTCGCTTTGCCGACGGGTTCCGCTATGGTTTTGGTGCAGAAGTTGGCATCAGCACCCAACAAATGCCCCCACGCGGCCCTGTAGGATTAGAAGGATTAATTACCTATAAATATCAAGTTACCGGTAACGGTCATATTTCCACTACCTACACTGGAGTGAATGCCAAACCCTTTACCCACAAAGAGCTAGGGTAGGGAGATAGGGAGATAGGAGGACACAAAAACGTAACAATTACTCCCCATTCCCCATTCCCCATTCCTCATTCCCCATTCCCCATTCCCTAACCATGACACAATCAATTCAACCCCCTGAAGAAACTATAATCCCTGACTCCTTGGGGTCTAAATCTAAATTTTCCTTTTCCTGGCAAATTGGGTTTACCGTAGTCATGTTTGGGTTTATGTACTTGCCCATTGCCGTTTTAGCCTTTTATAGTTTTAACCAATCTGCTTATAGTGCCAATTGGAAAGGGTTTACTTTTGATTGGTACATGAAGCTGTTCTCGGATGCCAGAATCCTATCCTCTCTGCAAAATAGCTTAATTGTTGCGTTTTGTGCCGTCGGTGCTTCAGCAATTTTGGGAACCCTGATGGCAGTGGGATTAGCCAAATATAAATTCCGAGGGAAATCCCTGTATTTGGGAGTATCTTATTTACCTTTGATTATTCCCGATATTGCGATCGCTGTTGCCACCCTTGTCTTCCTGGCTGTCTTTGCCATTCCCCTCAATCTGTGGACAATTGTAGCCGCCCACATCGTCTTTTGTCTCGCCTACATTGCCCTCGTCGTCTCCACCCGACTCGCTGATTTAGATCCGCATCTGGAAGAAGCAGCCCTAGACTTAGGCGCAACCCCCTTTAACGCCTTTATGCAAGTCCTCTTGCCCCAATTATTACCGGGTATCGTCTCCGGTTGCCTCCTCGCTTTCGTCCTCAGTATGGATGATTTCCTCATTGCCAGTTTCACCGCAGGCAGTGGTTTTAACACCCTGCCCATGGAAATCTTTAGTCGCATCAGAACCGGCGTAAAACCCGATATTAACGCCTTAAGCGTAATCCTGATTGTGATGTCCGGATTAGTGGCATTCCTGGCAGAATTTTGGCGCTATAAGAGTGAAAAATAAACCGGAATTATCGATAATCTGTAGGGGCGAAAAAATTTTCGCCCCTACTCTAATTGACCGGAAATTCGGTATAACGTCGGATATGGGGAAGATAAAATCCCAGGACAATTTTATTTTTGGGAATTCCGGCTCTGAGTAAATCATCGGCGATGCCATCTTCTAAACCATCCTCATGAATCCAAATTTTATCCCCAACTACTTCTATATGCACAATACAACTATGGACGCGCTTTCCCTGCAACTCTCCGACGGTTAACAATACATAATTCTGGCGATCTTCTCCAATAACCAGTTTGCGCTCTAGCCTCCCATGGGCATAGGGCAGTTTTGCGTATTCTACCAGAATATTTTTAATCACTTCATAATAACGATCTAGGGAATCCATTGCACAATTATCTCCTGCTGTTCATCGAAAACGATTAGATTCAGGCGTTTTTTCCTTAATAGAACTTCTCCAACAGATTCTGTAAAAATCTCTTCAAATGCATCTTCTGATATGGCGAGATACAGACTTCTATCTGGATCTGTTTCTTGCATGATATCATAATAGAGAATTTACTGTCCTAACGCCTTTTCTAAGTCATTAATCCGGGATTTGCCAATAAAGCTTTTAACTTCGACAGCAATCTTTTGGTTGTCCTTCTCTGCCGACAGCCTAAAGTCGATTTTCCCAGTAATGGGGTTTGCATTGCCAGTGCATCACCGCCACAATTAAGATTCTGTCTTCCTCTTGAATTTGATAAATAACACTATAAGGAAAACGTCCCATAGAGCCTTGACCACTATGTGGTGAAATTATAAATGTATAAATTCCTGTTTGCTTTAATGTAGCTTCAAATACTATACCATAGTCTGAGTCTTTGCCTAAGCTATTTCCGCTAGGATCGATCACTTCAAAATTTCTCTGTGATCTACCAGAAACGCTAAAAATAATTCGATCCCTAGCTGTTGCTTGCAAACGAAAAATATCAGTGTCTCCTCGTCCTTCTGTTGTACAAACAATACGATCGTCGTAATAAACTGTCATATCTGTGGGTTCGCGATCGCATTGTTTCTCTTCCTGTGCGTAAGCAGGCTTTGAGAACCCATTCGCTAAGGGCTTCAGGAGATTAAATTCTCCAGTCAAGGCTAGTGCTAATGCCATCAAGGTCAATGACAATGTACTAGAAATTGCCCAGATTTTAGATTGATGTTTGATGTTCATTGTAGTTGATTCACCCAATTGATTGAATATTGGTTACAGATAAGTAGTAATCAGGATACAGAGCTATACCATACTTGTACAGAGGGAAATTATTAATTTTATACACCAGAAAGGCAAGTTTTGTAATAATGCTTTACAAATACCGTCAAAAGACAAAACTTTAGCCGGATGGGGTGGGCATGGGGCGAGTTTGCGGCGAGCCTGGTATCTTAAATCAAAGAATTGATCATAATAATAGTAAGCTTAAGCGCGAAGATCGCCCATTACCCTAACCATGCAGCCAACTGATTCATCGAAATTTACCAATAAAGCTTGGGAAGCCATTGTCAACTCTCAGGATGTCGCTCGTCGCGGGAAACATCAGCAGTTGGAAGTCGAGCATGTGGCGATCGCCCTTTTGGAGCAAGGAGGACTGGCTAAAACTATTCTAGAAAAGGCGGGAATTGATCCAGGACGGTTATTACAGCAACTCAACCAGTTTGATAGTCGGCAGAAAACCACCTACAATGTTGACCAACTGTATCTTGGTCGCAGTTTAGATAAGCTCCTCGATGAAGCCGAAAGTGCCCGCCAAGCTTGGAATGATGAATATATCTCCGTCGAGCATATTTTACTGGCTCTTGCCGAAGATCAACGGATTGGCAGGGAATTGGTGCGCCGGTTTAACCGCACCCGCACCCAACTCGAACAAACGATCAAAGACATTCGCGGCAGTCAAACCGTCTCGGATCAAGCCCCAGAAAATAGCTACAACGCTTTGGAGAAATATGGGCGAGATTTGACAGAATTGGCGCGATCGGGCAATTTAGACCCCGTTATCGGGCGGGATGAGGAGATTCGGCGGGTGATACAAGTCCTCTCCCGCAGACGGAAAAATAATCCGGTGTTAATTGGGGAACCAGGAGTAGGAAAAACGGCGATCGCCGAAGCCCTAGCGCAGCGTATCGTTAATAATGAAGTGCCAGAGTCTCTGAAAAACCGGCAACTGATTACCCTGGATATGGGCAGTTTAATCGCTGGAGCCAAATATCGGGGCGAATTTGAAGCCAGACTGCGGGCAGTTTTACGGGAAGTTACCCATTCTGAAGGGCAAATTGTTCTCTTTATCGACGAGCTACATACCGTAGTGGGAACCGGTTCCGGACAGTCGAGTGCCATGGATGCCTCGAATTTACTCAAACCCATGTTAGCGCGGGGCGAGTTGCGCTGTATTGGAGCAACCACTTTGGATGAATACCGCAATTATATTGAAAAAGATGCGGCTCTAGAGCGTCGTTTCCAACAAGTTTATGTCGATCAACCCGGTGTCGAAGATACCATTTCCATCCTGCGAGGGTTAAAAGAGCGCTACGAAGTCCACCATGGAGTTAAAATTACGGACTCGGCGCTGGTAGCAGCCGCGAAGTTATCGAACCGGTATATTACGGATCGCTTCTTGCCCGACAAGGCGATCGATTTAGTCGATGAAGCGGCTGCTAAACTGAAAATGGATATTACCTCCAAACCGGTGGAACTGGAAACTAGAGATCGCCGGATCATGCAATTAGAGATGGAAAAACTCTCTTTGGATGGGGAACAAACCAAAGAACCCCAAGAAAGAGTCAGACGCATTGAGCAAGAAATTACCGAACTCAAGCAAGAACAGAAAAAATTAAACGATCAATGGCAAGGGGAAAAACAATTGATCGATGATATTAATATCCTCAAAGAATTAGAAGACCAGTTGCGCGTGCAAATTGAACAAGCAGAACGAGCTTATGATTTAAATCGGGCAGCGCAACTCAAATATGGAAAATTAGAGAAAACGGAACGGGAGCGGGAAACGAAAGAAGGGCAACTACAACAGCTACAGGAACAAGGTTCGGCTCTATTGCGCGAACAAGTCACCGAAGCCGATATTGCCGAAATTGTCGCTAAGTGGACGGGTATTCCAGTCAATAGTTTACTGGAGTCGGAACGGCAAAAACTGCTACACCTGGAGAGCTATTTACACCAGCGAGTGGTCGGTCAACATGAGGCTGTACAGGCGGTTTCTGAAGCCATACGCCGTGCCAGAGCAGGAATGAAAGATCCCGGTCGTCCCATCGGTTCGTTCCTGTTCATGGGGCCGACAGGGGTGGGAAAAACGGAATTAGCCAGATCCTTGGCCGCCAGTTTATTCGACTCGGAAGAAGCCATGGTCAGAATTGATATGTCCGAGTATATGGAAAAACACGCCATTTCCCGTTTAGTAGGCGCGCCTCCGGGATATGTGGGATACGAGGAAGGGGGACAGTTAAGCGAACAAGTCCGTCGTCGTCCCTATTCTGTGGTGCTATTAGATGAAGTAGAAAAAGCGCACCCGGATGTGTTTAATATTTTGCTACAAGTCCTCGATGATGGTCGAATCACGGACTCCCAAGGACGGACGATTGATTTCCGCAATACGGTGATTGTGATCACCAGTAATATTGGATCGGAGCATATCTTGGATGTTTCCGGCGATGATAGCCAATATGAAGAGATGCGCAAACGGGTACAAAAGGCACTCCGCAAACAGTTTCGACCGGAATTTCTCAACCGCGTTGACGATCTTATTCTCTTCCATGCCTTGGGTAAAGGGGAATTGGGCAATATTGTCCATATTCAACTCAAACGCACTCAGCAGTTGTTAGCCGAACAAAAGATTACGCTGGAAATTACCCCGACTGCGGTTGACCATCTGGTAGAAGCAGGCTACGATCCGGTCTATGGGGCCCGTCCCCTAAAACGGGCGATTCAAAAACAGGTAGAAAATGCGATCGCCACCCGAATTTTAGACAATAGCTTCATCGAAGGCGATATCATTAAAATTGATTGCCAAGAGGGTGCGCTCGCCTTCAGTAAACTTAGTGATGTAATTGTATCTCCAAAACCCGAACCCGTTGCCTCGATCTCCGAGTAAAGAGAGGAAAAATGTCTGTACAATTTACCGTTTCTATCCCCACCTATAATGGCGCAAACCGGTTTCCAGAAGTTTTGGATAAATTGCGCCAACAAACTGGAGTTGATTCGCTCTCATGGGAAATTATCTTAGTGGATAATAATAGTACGGACAAAACTAAACAAATTTTCCAAGAGTACCAAGAAAATTGGGATTTAGATATTCCCTTGCGCTATATCTTTGAGCCACAACAAGGACTTGCCTTTGCTCGACA
Organism: Roseofilum sp.; assembly: GCF_982964205.1. Taxonomy (NCBI): domain Bacteria; kingdom Bacillati; phylum Cyanobacteriota; class Cyanophyceae; order Desertifilales; family Desertifilaceae; genus Roseofilum; species Roseofilum sp. The sequence goes on from NZ_CEZBFX010000001.1 coordinate 105,208, forward strand.
ATGTGCCTTCAAAGAAGCACGAGGAGAGTGGGTAGGCTTCCTTGATGACGATAATTTGCCCTATCCCAATTGGCTGATTTCAGCTTATCAGTTTGGGCAAGCACATCCTAAAGCGGGAGCCTTGGGTAGTCAGGTTCACGGTTTATTTGAATCTCCTCCTTCAGAAGAGCTTAAACCTCTCCTACCTTATTTAGCTCTGGTTGAACGAGGTTCTAAACCCCGACTCTACCCTCCTCAAAATAACCTCCTTCCTCCAGGTGCTGGTGTTGTCATTCGCAAACAAGCGTGGCTAGAAAGTGTGCCGGAAAAATTAACCTTAAGTGGCAGAATCAACGGTAAGTTTATTAGTGGTGAAGATTTAGAGCTATTATCCTACATTCAAAACAAAGGCTGGGATATTTGGTACAATCCAGCGATGGAATTGGATCATAAAATTCCCCCTTGGCGTTTAGAACGAGATTATTTAATTCAGATGTTTCGGGGAATTGGTCTGAGTCGATATGTCACTCGTACCTTGAAGGCTAAGGATTGGCAGAGGGTTTTAATTTATCCCCTCTATATGATCAATGATACCAGAAAGCTTGTCATGTTGCTGTTGCGCTACCGCGATCGCGTCCAATCTGATATCGTTGCAACCTGTCAATTAGAAATTCTCCTCAATAGTTTGAGGAGTCCATTTTATTTGTGGATGCAAGGGTATTTTAATAAGACAATTGATAGGTCTAAAGTTTGAGAGATTCATTACTTATGACAGTAGATTTTACCATTGCAATTATTACTTATAATGGAGCCACAAGGATTCCAGAAGTTTTAGAGTGTTTATTGAAGCAAGAGATAAACTCTATCAACTGGGAAGTTTTAGTGGTTGACAACAATAGCGAAGATAACACTCGCGAAGTCGTTTTGCAATATGGGAAAACTTGGCGTACAGATAGTCAACTTCGTTATACATTTGAGAGTCGTCAAGGGGCAACTTATGCCCGATATCGTGCGGTAGCAGAAGCCAAGAGTAAAAGTTTAATCGGGTTTCTAGATGATGATAATTTACCGAAAGCAAATTGGGTTGCAGAAAGTGTTGATTTTGGCATAAAAAATCCTAATATTGGTGCGTATGGTGGAATCATTCATGCCCAACTGGATATCGATCCACCCAGTTATTTTCGCCAGATGAAAAACTATCTAACCATATGTAATCGCGGTTCTAAGCCTTTCCAATATAAACGCAGCAATAAGATTCGCAGAATTCCCCCTGCACCTGGTGTGGTGATTCGTAAAGAAGCTTGGCAAGAGGCGATGCCTGCTCCAGAAAAATTGTTAATTTCAGGACGAGATCCAAGGACAATGGCTGCGGGTGAAGATGCAGAAATGATGCTTTATATCCAAAATAGTTCCTGGGAAGTTTGGCATAATCCCAAAATGGAGATTTGGCATCATATCTATGCTCACCGCCTACAAGAAGACTATCTTCTGAAGTTAGCTAGAGGTTATGGTTTATCCAATCATTTAACTCGTTTAGCACGATATTATCCTTGGCAACGTCCCTGGTTGCAGTTGCTTCGACCTGCATATTTTATACGTGGTGGTTTAAGAGTGATGATGTTTTATTACAAAAATCGCCATGACTTAGATCATGATTTCTCTAAACAATGTGAGTTGCAATGCAAAATTGGCCAGATGTATAGTCCATTCTTAGGAATTTATACAACTTTGATCCATAAATAATGCTATGACGAGAAACAAGCGCAAATTGGGATTATAGAAAAGAGAATCGCTATCTGCCCACGATAACCTAGAAACTGAGTTTCTGGTGTATTGGGTAGAAACCCAGTTTCTTCTCACGGCTATTATCTAAACGGTTTCCTGTTGAGCGGCTGCTTTGGGTTGTCCTTGGGGTTGGAACTGGAAGAGAGAATAAACTACATTGCGGCGAATGGAAATCATCATCTCTAAGAACAGTTCATAGCCTTCACTCTTATACTCAATCAATGGGTCTTTTTGCCCATAACCACGCAGTCCCACAGACTCTCGCAAGGCATCCATTTGTTGGAGATGCTCTCGCCAGAGGGTATCAATTTGCTGGAGAATAAAGAACCGTTCTGCTTGACGCATTAACCCCGCTTGAATTTGGTCTACTTCTGCTTCTTTCAAGTCGTAAGCAATGCGGACTTGTTCGTGCAAGAAGGTTTTCATCTCCGCAAAACTCAGGTCTTGGAGTTGTTGGGGTTGTAAGTCTCTGAGTAGATAGACAAACTCTTGGACTTTACTCACCAGTTGCCCCAAATCCCATTCTTCGGCGGGCAGTTCTGGGTTAACATAGGCTTCAACTATATCGTCCATGGTTCGTTCGGCATAGGCTATCACTTGTTCTTTCAAGTCTTGTCCTTCCAAGACGCGGCGACGCTCGGAATAAATGGCTCGGCGCTGGTTATTCATCACCTCGTCATATTCAAACACCTGCTTACGGATGTCGTAGTAGTAGGTTTCGACTTTCTTCTGCGCTCCTTCCAGAGAACGGGTGAGCATTCCTGACTCGATGGGCATATCTTCTTCCACGCGGAAGGCATTCATCAGACCGGCCACGCGATCGCCCCCAAAAATTCGCAGTAAGTTATCCTGTAAGCTGAGGAAAAACTTCGTCGTTCCAGGGTCACCTTGACGACCTGCACGACCTCGGAGCTGATTATCAATACGTCGAGAATCATGGCGCTCTGTACCAATAACAAACAAACCACCGAGGTTAATCACCTCGTCATGTTCTTGGTCTGTCAATTCCTCATATTCCGAGCGAATTAGATTAAACACTTCCCGCAGTTTTTGAATCACTGGGTCATTCGTCGGCGCTTTTTCTGCGGCTACCGCTACCTTATCCTCAGCCGTCAATTCCGGTAAAGAGCGCTCACCATACTCTGCTACGGCAAAATCAACAACTTCTTTCAATTTAGCTTGGGTACTCGCCGACAACTCGGTGGGGAAAATCTTCGGGGACACCTTCCAAGTTTTCACCTTCTTATCCAAACTAAACCCTTGGGCAGCCTTCCGTTTACCCGTACCCGCCACTTTCTGCACGCCCAAGCCATCCTCATCTTCCGGCTTCACAATTCGGGGCATAAAATACTCCCGCAACTTCAACCGGGCCATATAATCCGAGTTACCACCGAGTATAATATCTGTCCCTCGTCCTGCCATGTTCGTGGCGATCGTTACCCCCCCTTTGCGCCCAGCTTGCGCCACAATTTCCGATTCCCGCTCCACATTCTCCGGCTTCGCATTCAGCAACTGATGGGGCACACTCAATCCGCTCAACAGCTCTGACAAGACCTCCGACTTCTCCACACTCGTGGTTCCCACCAGAATCGGCCGACCTTCTTGGTAAAGTTCAGCACATTCTTTTGCCACCGCTTTCCACTTCGCTTCCTCTGTTTTATACACCACATCGGCCATGTCTTTGCGCCCTGTAGGTCGGTTGGTGGGAACAATGGTCACCTCTAAGTTATAGATCTTCTCAAATTCCGCTTCCTCTGTTTTTGCCGTTCCCGTCATTCCTGATAACTTGGGATAGAGCAAAAAGAAATTCTGATAGGTAATGCTAGCCAAGGTTTGGGTTTCTGGCTGAATCTCTACATGCTCTTTAGCCTCAATGGCCTGATGCAGTCCATCACTCCAGCGACGACCCGGCATTACGCGACCGGTAAACTCATCCACAATGACAATTTCATCGTCCCGGACAATATAGTTAACATCCTTAATAAATAATTCCTTGGCCTTAATCGCGTTAAAGACAAAATGGGCCCAAGGGTCATCTGGATTAAATAAGTCGGCAACTTGTAAAAATTCTTCAGAGGCAATATATCCGTCATCGGTTAACAGCACATTACGGGCCTTTTCATCGACTTCATAATGGCCATTACCACTTTCCTCATCTAAGGCAACCAAACCTTGGGCCAGTTGAGCCGCTCTAATATACTTTTCACTGGGCCGGTCTACTTGGCCTGAAATAATCAGAGGGGTTCGCGCTTCATCAACTAAGACGGAATCGACTTCGTCAATGATGCAGAAATTAAACGGCCGCTGCACCACTTCAGCCATGGAAGAAGCCATATTATCGCGTAGATAATCAAATCCGACTTCGGAGTTGGTCGCGTAAGTAATATCACAGTTATAGTTTTTGCGGCGTTCTGAGGGGGGCATATTCTGTTGAATCAAACCCACGCTTAATCCCAGGAACCGATGGACTTGCCCCATCCATTCTGCGTCCCGACGGGCCAGGTAGTCATTGACGGTAATCACATGAACTCCTTTGCCGGTGAGGGCGTTTAGATAAGCTGGAAGCGTAGCCACCAGGGTTTTTCCTTCCCCGGTTTTCATTTCTGCAATCTGGCCATCGTGGAGAACCATCCCCCCAATCATTTGTACATCGTAGTGGCGCATTCCCAAGACGCGCTTGCCTGCTTCGCGCACGACGGCGAATGCTTCGGGGAGGATGTCATCGAGTAAGTCTTTTTGTGCTTGCTCAGAACCTGCTTTTTCCAAACTTTGCTTAAATTCTGCGGTTTTGCCCCTCAATTCGTCGTCTGATAGACCTTGAATGTCTTCTTCGTAGAGGCTGATGTCAGAAACGAAGGGCTGATATTTTTTGAGTTTGCGGGTGTTGGGGTCACCAAACAGGTTTTTCAGCATAATCGATGTACTCTACCAGACACTTTGAGGGTAATTAAAAACTTCTCCTCATGGTATCACCTCTAAGATGGGTAATGGGTAATGGGTGATGGGTAATCACCGTATCCCGGCATTCCTATCTTCCTTATCCGCGCTAGGGCATAGGGATATTACATGCCTTTAAAGCCAACGGAGCGGTCTAGTCCAGAAGCGGATAGGGGTTTGGGAGAAGGGGGAGGAGAGAGACGATTAAGGCCGATTTGGTTGATAATGATGGCGATCGCAATGACTGAGCCGCCGATATACTGGCCGAGGGTGGGAACTTCTCTGACAATGAGATAGGCAAAGACTATGGCAGCTAAGGGACTGAAGGCATTAACAAGGGAGACTTCGGACGCATTGCTGAGTTTGAGTCCTTTGAGCCAAAAAAATTGCCCGCCAACCACGATGATGGCACTGTAGATTAACATCCATTGCCAAATTACAGGGGCAAAAACATCGGTAAAATGAGACCAACCAAAGAGTTTGACTACGATCGTGAAGAAAATTAGGGTTCCTAGGGTGGTGCGATAGAGGCTAAAAAAACCGAGAGAAATGTGTTGTAGGGTAATTTTACTGATTATAGTGGCGATCGCCGTGGCTACTGCTCCAGCAATGACCAGCAATTCCCCAACTCCGATCTCGAATGTTGCCATGTCCACCATCGAATCTGAAGCAGGTGCAATGAGTACGGTTAACCCAACTCCGATAAAGCCCAGGATAGCCCCAGCAATTACCCAAAGATTGACTCGTTCTTTAAGAAATAGAACGGATAAGGCTAACGTCAGTGGCGGTTCAATTCTGCCAATCAGGATTACATTACTGACGCTGGTTTGATCTAAAGCCCAAAATATAAGGGCTGGCCCTAATGCTCCTGATAATAGGGCAATCAGGCTTAAGAATACCCAATCTTTGCTCTTCAGTTTTTTCCAGGGATGGGTCTGGATTTCTTGACGATAGAGCAGAGTTAAAATAATCAATGCCCAAATATTGCCGACCAATAAGACATTACAAAAAGAGATAGGATTTCGACCGTTAATCAGGTGTTGTTCTCCTAAGTTGATGATTTGACGAGTGACTGAACTGGAGGCAGCAAAAATCAGGGTTGCTAAGATTAAATAAATGCGTCCTGGAAGGCGATCGAGGAGATTCATCGGGAATGGGGAATGGGGTGAGGGTTGCCCTGTCGATCCTATGTTAGCGTCAGTAGAATAAATTTTCTCCAAGTCATACCCATTTTGAATTTTTACTTTTTAATTTTTAATCGATCAATTGTAGTCCTAAATACCAAATATAGGTGTAATGTTCGCTAAGGTTCTAAGATAACTTAGACTTAGGGATAGGCTAGGCAGCCTATGCGTTTAGAGCAATTACAAGCATTTTTATCCGTTGCTAGAACTGGAAACTTTCAACAGGCAGCTCATGAGTGTGGGGTCACTCAATCAACGATTAGCCGACAAATTCAAGGATTAGAGGCAGATTTGGGAACGGCCTTATTTCATCGTTCTTCGATCGCCAAATTGACAGTGGGTGGAGCCGTTCTACTTCCCCATGCTCGACGCATTTGCCAAGAATGGCAAACGGCTCAACAGGAAATCTCGGAACTGTTAGCGGGAAAGCAACAGGAACTGTGTGTCGCCGCCATTCCTTCCCTTTGTTCGTATGGTTTACCTCTCGTTTTACAGCGATTTTGTTGGTCTCATCCAGATGTTCAGTTACGCGTAACAGCTTTAGGGAGCGATCGCGCCTTGAAAGTGCTTAAAGATGGTTTAGTAGACTTAGCGCTCGTTATGCAAAATCGTTTTTTAACCACTAGTGCTGAGTTAGTGGTCGATCCCCTCTTTGAAGAAACTATTGCTGTGCTAATGGCAGCGGATCATCCTTTACGTCAAGAACAAGGGTTATCTTGGGAAGCAATTTCCCACTATCCGCAAGTACTATTTAAGGATGGATATGGGATGCAACGACTGGTTCATGAGCAGTTTAGCAAACACAATCTTCACTATCGAGCCGTTTTAGAACTCAATACCTTAGACGCTTTTCGAGGGGTGATTCGCCAAGGAGAATTCCTGGCTATTTTACCTGAATCAGCCATAAGATTAGCCTGTGAAGATCCCGGCGTGATTTCCTGTCCCCTACAACCGAGTGTTCATGATGGGGGAAAACCTCTAACGCGTAATGTGGTGTTAGTCACCACTAAAGATCGGCTGCAAATTCCCCCTATTGAAAAGTTTCGTACCTTAGCCCTAGAATGTATTCCGCCTCAATTTGCTCGACAAGCAATAATTGCAAGTGGAAGATAAATTAGGTAATCGGTAATAGGGAATAAATTATGAGTCATTCTTTCCGAGAACTGTTAAAAAAAGTAGGGAGTGGCCCCCATACTGGAAAACTACTCACTCGCACAGAGTCGGCCCAAGCCGCACGACAGATGCTACTTCAAGAAGCCACACCGGCTCAAATTGGTGCATTTATGATTGCTCACCGAATGAGACGACCGACACCAGAAGAGTTAGCTGGAATTTTGGATACTTATGACGAGTTGGGTCAAAAATTAAGTCCACGTCAGGACGGAGAAAAGGTAGTGGTTCTGGGAATTCCCTACGATGGGCGATCGCGCTTAGTTCCAGTCAATATCATTACCGTCCTCATGCTCAACAGGGTGGGTATCCCCGTGATTCTCCATGGAGGAACTCGGATGCCCAGTAAATATGGCATTCCCCTGATTGACCTGTGGAAAGGATTAGGCGTAAATTGGGAATCACTTTCTCTAGATCAAACTCAGGAGATTTTTAACCAAACGGGTTTAGGATTTGTTTATCTACCTCAGCATTTTCCGAGAGCTGATGGTTTAGTTTCATTCCGGGAAGAAATTGGTAAACGGCCGCCTTTCGCAACCATTGAACTGATGTGGTGTCCCTATTCTGGGCCCGTTCATCTAATGACTGGGTACGTGCATCCTCCGACAGAAACCCTATTTAAACGAACTTTGGTTCTACGTGGAATTGAGCAACTGACGACCATCAAAGGCTTAGAAGGAAGTTGCGATCTCCCCCTGTCTCGGACTGCTATTACTGGACTTAGTGGCGATCGCTCTGTTGAGATTTCAGGGACTGAGAAGCCAGAAATCGTTCTCGAACGCTTCTGTATTAACTGTCGAGATTATGGATTGACTCCATCCGATCTGTCCTTAGAATCAGAAGAGATGGCGATCGCTTCCCTAAAGGCCATTTTAGACCATCAACCCACCCCTCTCTTAAACTCTGCAATCTGGAATGGTGGATTTTATCTCTGGCGCTGTGGGTATTGTGATAGCGTAGAGACGGGTTTATCCATGGCTAAAGATCTCCTCTCTGGAGACCAAATCGCTAAAACTCTGGAAAACCTGCGCAAACAGGTCAATCCTTAAGCCATAACCCTATTCCTTATGATTCGGTTTCTCTATGAAAAAGATAGTTGTTGCCCTAGATTTTTCTGACCAAACCTCTGAAATTCTCGCCCATGCTCAGACTTTTGCCCAAATATTCCAGAGCAAGCTATGGCTCATTCATATTGCCGATCCAGAACCAGAATTTATCGGTATGTCCACCGGGCCTCAAGACCAAAGAGACCGTCTAGCCGAAATCTACAAAAATGAACATCATCACATTCAAGAAGAAGCTAAATCGCTACGGGATCGAGGATTTGAGACAGTGGGGTTATTACTTCAAGGCCAGACTGTGCCAGCCTTGTTAAAAGAGGCGGAAAAATTAGGTGCTGATTTAATTATTGTCGGTTCCCATGGGCGCAGTGGTCTGCAAAAATTTCTCTTCGGGAGTGTAAGTCAAGAAATTTTGCCTAAAGCTCCCTGTCCAGTTTTGGTTATTCCTCCCAAGGAAGAACTCGCACAGTAAGTTTTGAGAAAGTTTTGGGAAACGTCAATGCTCAAGTGGTTTAGGGTGAGTGAGGAGCAAATTGCCCAAATTCTAGATCGGGTGCGCTCAGAGTTACCAACGACAGAAGCACTACTAATTGGGAAACCGCAAACGGGGAAAAGTTCGATCGTACGGGGACTAACCGGGATTTCTGCGGAAATAGTCGGTCAAGGGTTTCGTCCCCATACCCAACATACCGAGCGCTATGCTTATCCTTCGGAAGATTTACCCCTACTGATTTTTACGGATACAGTGGGGTTGGGGGATGTCGAGCAGGATACGGAGCAGATTATTGAAGAGTTGGCGCAGGAGTTGGAAGGGGAGGCTGTTGGCGCAAAGGTCTTGATTTTAACGGTTAAGATTAATGATTTTGCCACGGATAGTCTGCGTCAAGTGGTACAACAACTGCGTCAAAAGTATCCTCAAGTTCCTTGTTTATTGGCGATTACTTGTTTGCATGAGCTGTATCCTCTGGATGTGGAGAATCACCCGCCCTATCCTCCAGAGTTTGAGTCTTTACAACGGGCAGCGTCTGCCATTGAGGAGGGATTTAAGGGCGATCGCTCCCTGGAACCGGATCGGGTGATTTTAATTGATTTTACCCTAGAAGAAGATGGGTATACGCCGGTATTTTATGGTTTGGAACAATTGCGGGATACTCTGGGGGATTTACTACCAGAAGCTGAGTCTCGCGCTATTTATCAGCTTTTGGATCAGGGGGTGGGCAAGCAGTTGGGAAACCTCTATCGGGACGTAGGACGGCGATATATTGCCGCATTTTCAGTTATGGCGGCAACGGCTGCGGCGGTTCCCTTGCCCTTTGCAACGATGCCGGTGTTAACAGCACTGCAAGCATCGATGGTGGGAGCATTGGGTAAACTTTATGGCCAAACCTTGAATGTGTCTCAGGCGGGAGGACTGGTGAGTGCGATCGCGGGTGGATTTGTGGCGCAAGCTATTGGCCGAGAGTTGGTGAAGTTTATTCCAGGCTTTGGCAGTGCGATCGCCGCATCTTGGGCAGCCGCTTATACATTTGCATTAGGGGAAACGGCTTGTGTGTATTTTGGCGATTTAATGGGTGGAAAAAAACCCGATCCCAGTAAGATTCAGTTGGTAATGCGTGAAGCGTTTCAAGGAGCAAAGGAACGGTTTAAGAATAATTAATAGGGCATTTTCTATTTCCTATTCCCTATTCCCCAGCGCGAAGCGCTGTATAGAATTCGCCAATAAAAACCCCTCTCAAAATAGAGAGGGGAATTATTCAAGGGGGTAAGATCATTAGACTCGATTCAAGGGAGATCCTATTTAATGATCAGTTTACCTTGCATTCCTGCACCGCGATGGGGTTCGCAATAGAAGGTGTAGCTTCCCGATGCCTGATCGCTAGGGATTTCAGTAGTGTAGCTGTCACCCGTTTTAAACAGAAGTTGCTTCTGAGAGAGTTTAGGTTGTCCTTCAACTACAGCATTGTGAGGGCCAAGCTTGTTATTGATCCAAGTAATGGTATCGCCAGGAGAGGCTTCAATATTACTGGGAACAAAGACCAGCATACCGTTATCAGCACCCATTTTTACTTCAATGGTCTGTGCTGCGGCTGGTGCGAGGTTGATGCCAACGCTCAGAAGGATGGAGATCGCTACACAAACAAGAGTTCGAGCCAAAGCTTTCATAGATTTCATCTCAAAGACGATTTAACTTAAGGATTTCTTAATTTTCTATTGTACGATACTCCGGCCACTTTTTCAGATCTCGCGTTATCCATACAGTGCCAAGTTCTCTCCATGAGGGAATGAGGAGATGAATAACAGACTCAAAGCCCTATAATCGGCGTAAAAATTCCAGGGGTAACCCATCTCTATCTGCAATAAATGCTACTTCATAAACGCGATCGCCAATCATTTGTTGCATCGGTGCTAATAAAACCTTGAGGGGAGATAGATGGGGGGAAGCCGTTACTTTTGCTTGTAAATCCTGTAACCAACTCGGTAAATCCGAAACTGAATCTGTTAAATCAAACGACAGATGATAATATCCCGTATAGTGTTCATCCCCAAAGGCATCGGCGGCTGGGCGGGGTTGAGGAATCTGGATTAACTCGATCCGTCCCCCTAATCCTTCCAGCCAACAGGCTAACGTCATACCTGTAGTAAAGCGCTCCGTCACCTCAAATCCCAGGATCTCATAAAAGGCGATCGCCTCATGAATATTACCCGTGCGAATCGAAACATGGTGCATGAGACTTCTGCTTACTCAAACAAACGGAAATAAGGATAACGTACTGGTGCGCCCGGTTCCTTCTCCAAATCAAAATTAATCACTTCCCAGCACGGTTCCTCCGACGGGTCGGGACTAAATTCAACCGGCAATCCATATAATTTAGGGGGTTGGGTATCCTTACTATTGCGCCAAGTTGAATTGCGTTCTAAATAAGAATAAATTAAATCCTGATAGCGGCGAGCAATAATAATCTTAGTCGCCCGATATCCTTGAGTATAAAGCCGGTCTAAACCCTCATGGATCTCAAAGCGAATGCCATCTGGATGGGTGTGTTGTCGATACCATTGGTCTTTCCAGAGTCGCCAATGACGGCCAGACTGGAGATGGAGTAGCTCTTTAGTTTTCGGATCGGATTCAAACGCACCATGACGAGGACAAAGATAGGTATCCGTCAATGTCAACGCTGGAATCATTTGACGACAGTGAGGACACTGTATCTCTGGCCCGAAAACGGGATATTGAAACACAGGGTTGATCATGGAGCGTTTTTTGCCAGAAGAAATCGCACTTGTGTCAAGGATTGTAACACATGGGAGGTTATAGCGCTTTGCGCTGGGAACAGGGAACAGGCAATAGGGAATGGGTCAACTCAGCGTATCTATATATAATCAATACTTGTTCTGTCGTTGTCAGTTGAGTAAACATCCCATATGAATCCTTCTGAAACCTCGTTTCCCACCTACTGGGAACTCCCCGATACCTCCCCAGCAGCCTTTATTGCCTCGAATGCCACCCTAGTCGGTAACGTTCAATTCGGCTTAGGCTCTAGTGTTTGGTATGGCGCAGTGGTTCGGGGCGATGTGGAACGGATTGAGATTGGAGACTATACCAATATCCAAGATGGAGCAATTTTACACGGATCTCCGGGTAAACCCACAATTCTAGAAGAGTATGTTACCGTGGGCCATCGAGCTGTCATTCATAGTGCTAACATCGGCCGAGGATCTTTAATTGGTATTGGGGCTATTATTCTCGATGGCGTAACCGTGGGTGAAGGCTCTATTGTCGGTGCAGGAGCAGTGGTAACTAAAGATGTCGCGCCCTTTTCTCTGGTGGTGGGAATGCCTGCAAAGCGATCGCGAGAACTCTCGAAAGAGCAAGCTGATGATTTAATTAAACATGCCCAGAAGTATTATCAGTTAGCTCTAGTTCACGCTAATAAAGGAACAGAGATAGGATTTACTGTCCCTGAATAGTCCACTGAAGCCATGCTTGCCAAAAGACATAAATCGCTAATAGTGCTAACAGTAGACGAAAACAAAATGTAATCACCCGATCGTCCAATTTTGGCAAAAATCGGGTACTGATTTGTGCCCCCACTAATCCACCGCTTCCTAATAAAATTCCAGCTAAGGGGACCACATTATTTTGCAGTGCATGACCGACACAAGCGGATAGGGAGGTGATGACAATCACCCCTAAACTGATGCGGACAGCATCTTTAATGGTTTCGCCGAGCCATAAAATTTGTAAGGGAACCATAATCACTCCTCCCCCTACGCCTAAAAATCCCGCCATAACTCCGGCGATCGATCCGGTAATCATTCTCGCGAAGGTGGGATTAAACTTGGGTTTCTCAATGGTGAGTGGGTTTTGGGTAATGTTCTTGCGGACTTGCACTAAGTAGAGGTTGAGCAGTAGGAGAAGGCCGAACGAAAATAGGAGGAGATGGGAAGGAATGCGATCGGCGAAAATACTCCCAAATTGAGCGGTAATAATTGCGGGTAATCCTAAGAGTAAGACTTGAGATAAGTTTAAATAACCCATGCGCCAGTTTTGCACGGTTCCCGAACTGGCAGTAATTAAAATGGAGAGGCTACTGGTGGCAACAGATTCTACGGGGGAATACCCTAATGTCGTTAATAGGGGCACTAAAACTGTTCCCCCACCAATGCCTAAAAAACCGGCTAGAATTCCGGCAAAGAGTCCTCCACTGGCTAAGAAAATAATTTGAATGGATGTCATACTGGAAAACCTTGAGGAAGCATCTTCAGGGGAAATAGGCCATGAACCCCTTTTTGCGGTCGGTTCACGACTTGGGTAATCCGAAAAGAAACGGCTAAACTACAGAGAACATAGACTTCTTCTGGGGTGAGACTTGTGCAGTATACCAGCACCTGAATCATCTGTTCCAAGGCCTGTTCTAAGGCTTCGTCTAGGGTGGGGGCAAATCCCATGGTAATCAGGTCAGTTGGGGTTTGCGCAAGGGGGACGGGAAGGGGAAAGTTTTGATGGAGAATCACTTGAAGGGTTCCATTCATGGAGGTTTCAATGGCGGTGACGTTAACTTCGCCATCCCCTTGAGCTGCGTGACCATCGCCAACCGAGAGTAAGGCCCCAGGGACTTGGACGGGCAGAAATAGCCTCGCTCCAGCTTGCAATTCTCGATTGTCCATATTACCACCAAATGTGCCTGGAGGAATGGAAGAATGGGGTTCTGAGGGGGGAGCAACGGCTAAAATACCAAAAAAGGGCTGAAGAGGAATTTTTAGGTCTGGATGACCGGGAAAGTGGGCGGTTTGTTGGTCGAGGTCTAGGGGAATAAAGCGCAGCGCTGGATCGGGGAACTGTTGGGGTAAGGCACCCCAACCGGCACGAATGGCATTAAAACCGACGGGTAGACTGGGGGTAATGCGTTCTAGACGGATTTCTAGGATGTTGCCAGGTTGAGCGTTTTGGATGTAGATGGGGCCGGTGAGCAGGTGGGGGCCGGGGCCAATTTTGCGCTCAGGAGGGAGATGGTGACAGATGTTGAGCAGTTCTGGAGGGAAGAAGGCTTGGGGAGCGCGATCTCGTTCCTTACTCAGATAAAATCCAGTATAGGTCTCGATGTGAATGCGATCGCCCCCCTCCACCGTAAGCACTGGCGGAATTTTATCCGAAAATCCCCCCAAATGTACTGTCTCGCAAGTCGCTTTTAAGAAATGTTCTTTCATGAGTTTAGGGAATAGGCTATTTCCTCAATTTTTCATCCCTACTTTTATGAGACATTTACCGTAACTTTTTGTCCAGTTGCGGCAGATCTCTCGGCAGCGCAAGCCACTTTTAGTGCGTATAAACTAGACTGGGGATTGACATAGAGTTCTGTCCCTTCTGTTAAATAATCTAAGACTTGGCGAGTATCTTGGGCAAAGAGTCCTCTGCGAGTGCCTACGGGAATTTCTGTGGTTTTGTCCAGTTGAATTAAGGAACCTTTATCCCCTTCAAATATCAGGGTTCCTTGGTGTCCGTGGGCTTCTAATTTGCGTTCCGGCTGCCAAAAAATATCGCCTTTGCCATAAATAATATCCGCAATTGTACCGCTTGTAAATTGCAGTTGTGCAGTACAGAAACAGCCGTGATAGTATTCTGAATCTTCTGGCCAATAGCGGTTTTGAGCGTAAACGGTGGCGACGGTTCCTAATGCATCGGTGAAACGATGGATACAAGAGAGAGAAGCAACTAGAGGAAAGCCAAAGAGATCTTTTTGATAATTCCAGCGCTGGGGTGCGGGATGTTTGGGAGCAATTTTGCTATAGCGGAGATAGCTAATTTCTCCAAGTTGGGGTAGGGTTTGTTTAAAGGCTTGATGGAGTCCGCCTAAGATTTCGATATGCTCAATATGGAGAAGTTTGTGTTGGGTTTTTGAGAGTATCCAGAGGCTTTGGGCTTCTTCAAAGTTAAGTGCTAGGGGATATTCAACGACGACATGCTTTTGAGCGGTTAAGGCGGCTTTGGCGATCGCCCCATGGTCTCGATTAATTGTACTAATAATCACTAGATCCAATTCATCAAGATCGACTAATTCTTGCCAAGACTCTAGCACCCTTGCTCCATATTTTTGGGCAAACTCAGCCGTTTTCTGAGGATTATACCCCACCACCGCCACCAGACGACTACGGGAGTCAGCATGTAAAGTTTCTGCCCTCAAACAAGCCGCAAATCCCGTGCCAATCAGACCGACATTCAGATTATTTTCCAATGGTTTCCCCCATCAATTCATACTCTCTACATAGCCCAAAAACGCCTTCACTGACTCATTCGGTGGACTTTTATAGACATAGTATAAGTCGCGTGTATAGGGATAACTGGAAAATCCAGGTAACACCCCATCAATAGCCAACGCTCTCACCGTACTTTGACTAACAATTTGATCGGCTGTAGCGTAACCGATGCCATCCTCACCTAAAGCCTGCAACATAGGGGTGGTAGCATCTCGGTCTAAGGTCGTAATATTCGGAGTTGTACCGAAATTCTCCCCTTGTAGTGCTAACTCTTGAAACGTCTGACGGGTTCCACTAACTGTAGGTCGGTTAATCACTCGAATTTGACGATTTGCCCCCCCAACCTCTGACCAATTGGTAATTTTTCCTTGGAAGATGTCCTTCACCTGTTGAGCCGTTAAGCCAGCAGATAAAGGATTACTATTGCTAACGGCGATCGCAATTTGATCCCTCGCCACTGCAAACGCCATTAACCCCTCCTCCATCTCTTGGGACGACAGAGGACGAGACACAGCCGCCACATCCAACTGTCCTATCAATACCCCTTGAATCCCCTTATCTGAACCATTCGCCTGAGTGACTACCGTGGTATCGGAAAATTGCCCTTCAAAGCCCTTTTTTAGGGTTTGATTCAGCGTCACCATACTGGTACTCCCATCAATACGAATCACCGTACCCCCTGGAACAGATGTCGGTTTGACAAACTGAGGGACTCGGTTACTCTCGACAGTGGGTTGAGCAGGAGTTGATGCTCGATTCCCTGTTTCCAAATTTTCCCCAGGAGAGGAAGGGGGTTGGCGCAAGAAAAACCAATAGCCTCCTCCAGCTCCCAAGATCAAAAACAGGAGAATGAACAGAAATGGAGATGGGTCGCGATTTTGAGCCATAATCTCAGTTAGCCAGGGACTTGAGCTAATGTGCCAATATTCTCTAAAGCTAACCCTGGACAAGTCCGTTTGACTAGGCCAGTCAACACATTACCCGGGCCAAGTTCAATCACTTTTTCAATCCCTTCTTCCACGAGCTTTAAGCACGTTTCTCGCCACCGCACTGAACCGGTCATTTGCTCAAGTAAACGAGTTTTGAGAGTATTGGCATCAGTAGTGGGGGAAGGATCGACATTGGACAGAACGGGAACTTTCGCTGTCGCAAAGGATATGGTTTCCAGAAATGCTCTGAATTTTGGCGCAGCCGCATCCATAAAGGGGGAATGGAATGCACCAGAAACGGGTAAGGGAATGGCTTTTCTGAGCTTAATTTGAGCAATAACCCGATCGACTGCTTCCGGTTTCCCAGAAATCACCACTTGTTTAGCACTATTGTCATTGGCTAAGACCACATCTGGCGTTTTTTCTAGCACCTCCTGGAGTTGATTGAAGTCGAATCCAATCAAGGCAGCCATTTTACCCCCTGAAGCATTCTCCATCAGTTCCGCTCGGTGCTTAACCAATTGCAGTCCCGTGACGAAATCAAAGACTCCAGCGGCATAAAGGGCAACATATTCACCCAAACTATGGCCAGCAACCAGATGGGGGGAGTGTCCTTTTTCTTGTAGGAGGTCAATCAGAATGGACTCAATTACATACAGACAAGGTTGAGTATAAAGGGTGCGAGATAAGGTTTCTGCTTGACTTTGACAGAGGTCTAAAACTGACCATCCTAAAATTTGTTCTGCTTGAACAAAACGATCTTGTGCAATTTTGGTATCTTTAAGGTCGGTCCCCATACCTGTTTTTTGCGATCCTTGTCCGGGAAATAACCAAGCTGTTTTTGTCATAGATTAGTAGTTAGTAATGGATAAAGAGTAATAGGGAATAGGTCATGAGTCATCTCCTTGACACTCTGCGTTCACGGGTCTCCATTGCCTTATTCCCTATTGATTAATGTCCCCAGCGAAAGATTGCCGATCCCCAGGTTAGTCCTGCACCAAATCCAGAAGCGGCAATCAAATCACCGGGTTTAATTCTCCCAGCGCGAACGGCTTCATCAAGTACCAGGGGAATGGAGGCAGCGGAGGTATTGCCGTAGTTGGCTAAATTACTCAGGACTTTGCGATCGGAAATATTGAGCCGTTTAGCCACAGCGTCAAGAATACGTTGATTGGCTTGATGGAGGATCAACCAATCGACTTCATCACTGCTGATTTGGGCATGAAAGAGTGCTTTTTCAATGACTTCAGGGACTCGTTGAACGGCAAAGCGATAGACTTCTTTGCCGTTCATGCTGATAAATTGATAGGTTCCTTGACCGACGGTGAGATTAGGCAGGATTTCCTCATATTTGGGTTGGTAGGCCAGTTGCAGACAGTTATTTTGGCTGCCATCACTTTTGAGTTCAAATCCGAGAAGCCGATCTTCTGGATTGGCTTCCATGACAACAGCTCCTGCACCATCGCCAAATAAAACGCAAGTGGTGCGATCGCTCCAATTGACCCATCGAGAGAGCAGATCTGCCCCAATGACCAACACTTTCTGGTAAGCTCCCGTGCGGATATATTGCCCCGCTGTCACCAATGCAAAGAGGAACCCAGAGCAAGCAGCGGTTAAGTCAAAAGCGACTGCTTGATGGGCCCCTAATGCGGCTTGGATTTGACTGGCATTGCCAAATAAATCATCGGGGGTTGAAGTAGCTAGAACAATCAAATCGAGATCGGCAGGGGAAACTCCTGCTTGCTCTAAGGCTTGAAGTCCTGCTTGGGTGGCGATCACCGTTAACGACTCCCCCTCTCCAGCCACACGACGATTTTTAATTCCCGTCCGAGTAGTAATCCACTCATCTGAAGTTTCGACTCTCTGTGATAGGCCCTGATTCGTCAGTTTCGCTCCAGGGGTAGCCGAACCACTACCGGTTATTGCAATGCCCATAGGTTTCATATCTGTTGTTTATTTTCTCAAGGAAACAATCCTGGCTTGTATAGCAACCACCCAAGCAGTTAGAACCGACTTACGGTCACCCAAAGTAGGTTTATTGCCTATTGCTCGAGGGTAAGGCGCTATATATCGAAGTTATCCCTCACTCTCCTGGTTTGCTGAAACTGTGCCTAAGTTGGCTACCGTTTTTTGGTATTGTCCTCGGAGTTGGTCTAAGACACGATTA
Source organism: Roseofilum sp. (assembly GCF_982964205.1). Taxonomy (NCBI): domain Bacteria; kingdom Bacillati; phylum Cyanobacteriota; class Cyanophyceae; order Desertifilales; family Desertifilaceae; genus Roseofilum; species Roseofilum sp. Next base: position 123,173 of record NZ_CEZBFX010000001.1, read on the forward strand.
TCTACCGCTTCTTTACCTAAACGCACTGCATTAAAAATGGTTGGGGCTTGGGCAGAGCCATGGCTAATGATACAAACTCCTGCGACTCCCAACAGTAATGCCCCTCCATGTTCGGCATGATCTAAGCGTTGCTTGATCCGTCTGAGATTGGGTTTGAGGATCGCTGTACCGATTTGGCCGTGAAGACCTTGGGGCAACTCTTCTCGCACAATCTGTAACATGACGCTCCCGACTGCTTCCGCAAATTTGAGCAACACATTACCAGCAAAGCCATCACAAACAATCACATCATACTGACCCGATAGGACATCGCGACCTTCTGCATTGCCAATGAACGGAATCAGAGGATTTTCATCTAATAACTGGTGAGTACGAATGGCCAAGTCATTTCCTTTGCAGGATTCTTCACCAATGTTTAATAGTCCTACTTTGGGCTGGTCAATTCCCAGAACGTACTGACTATAAACCGTACCCATGAGGGCAAATTGTTCTAAAAATTGGGGGCGACAATCGACATTTGCCCCAACATCTAAAATCAGAACGGATTTATCAGCCATCAGGGTTGGAAACATTGCCCCGATCGCCGGACGATCAATTCCGGGTAAGCGACCTAACCGCAGCAGGGCTGCTGCCATGGCTGCTCCAGAATGACCAGCCGATACCACGGCATCCGCTCTATTTTCTTTTACTAAATTCATCGCCACGCTGATGGAGGCATTTTTCTTGCGTCTGAGAGCAACCAACGGTTCCTCATTCATGGAAATCACGCCTTCGGAAGGTACAATTTCCAGTTGGTGTGATTGGGTGTGCTTGCCGATTGATTCTTCAATCCGATCGGGATCGCCCACCAACAGGATATGGACATCGAGTTCCTCTTTTGCCCTTAGCGCTCCTGTGACAATTTCATCGGGGGCGTAATCCCCACCCATTGCGTCTATTGCGATTCTTGCCGGAGTTGATCCCATTGCTCGCCAGTGATAAAAGCCTTACAAATTCTACCAAATCGTTTCACCCCAGAGATCGCCTTCTGAAAGCGATCGCTTAATTTTCTGGGGCTATTCCTCTGCTCCTGCCTCCAGAATACGTTGGAATAAATACCCTGTCCCCCTAGCCGTGAGGATTAATTCGGGGTTACTGGGGTCTTCTTCTAACTTGGCTCGCAGTCGCGAGATATGAACATCGACTACGCGAGTGTCCACATGGCGTTCTGGGGTATATCCCCATACTTCCTGTAGAATCTCGGAGCGGGAGAAGGGTTCTCCCGAACGACTCACCAAGAGTTCTAGAAGGCTAAATTCCATTCCGGTGAGGCGAATGCGTTCATCTCCTTTATAAACTTGTCGTTTATTGGTATCGATGCGGATATTGCTCACCTGAATCACGCCGGAGCTAGGAATGCCAGAGGTGCTGGTTTTATCTACCCGACGGAGAACTGAACGAATGCGAGCTTCGAGTTCTTTGGGGGAAAAGGGTTTAACCACATAATCATCGGCTCCCAATTCTAGCCCCGTAATGCGATCGGCCACATCTCCGAGGGCGGTTAACATGATGATCGGCACATCCGATTCTTTACGGAGTTCTTGGCAGACTCCATAACCATCGAGTTTGGGCATCATCACATCTAAAACCACCAAATCCGGTAGGATATGGCGGAAGGTTTCTAAGGCTTCTTCGCCATCACCAGCCGTGACGACATCGTACCCGATCATCGATAGTCGGGTTTCTAAGATGCGTCGGATACTGGCTTCGTCATCAACAACCAGAATTTTTTCTTTGTCCAAGTGCCGTAACTCTCCTTGACCTCTGAATTCTGCTGCAAAAGTTTTATCTTAACTTGTCTTAACACTACGATATTATGTCGTTGGGCTTTTGAGCAATAAGGAACAGGGAATAGATATGGGGTAACCAGTTAAGCAAACGAGAGAGTGACTGACTCAATTCCTGCATTTTCACTTCGGCAAATTGTCGGAGCGATCGCGCTTCTTCCGTAGCTTTTGTAAAAGTCAATCAAACTCGTGTTATGGATTTGGTGGTATTTTGCTCCCTGAAAGATTGTGAATGACACATATTCTTGGGTAGACGCGATGGATAGATAAAAGAAGGAGAACTGAGTTCTCCTTCGAGAGGATAGCGGCAGGATTGAGTTCTTTACTCTCTCCTATAGGGTTCTCAGTTTTTGGAAGCGGTTTTTATGCAAAATCCCGAAAACTGTAATATTTCTTCACACAGTGGAGATTGGAGTGGGCATTTTGGCGATCGCCTCAGAGTAAGTCCCGACACCAACAGCAATGGGAATTTCAGGTATGATCTAAAGTCTTGATGAACTAGAATGTAGATATGCTCAAGAATGATAAGTGGATAGCAGAACAAGCCCAGAAGGGAATGATTGACCCGTTTGAGCCTTCATTAATTCGGACCATTGAAGGCGATCCGGGATTGATCAGAAAAGTATTAAGTTATGGAGCCTCTTCCTATGGCTATGATATCCGATGTGCGACTCGTTCCTGCCAAATGAGCAACAATGCTCAAGGAATCAGGGCACTGTGTGAATAAATGTTAACGGTTTAACCAATCTTTGCATCTCAATCACACAGTGACAACTTAATATCCATAGAGGTGAATCTATACAAAGACAACTCCTCTCGCCAAGGTACAGGGTTGAAAACACTTCCCCAGCTAAGGCGACTGGTCATCAACTTAGTTGAAGCGGGAAGGAATGTTGGTAACCTCAAACCCGATGAGGAACCCCAGCTAGTAGGTTAGCCATGAGTAGGAAACGAACTTCTGTTTAACCCATCGTCACGTATGAAGTAGCCAAACGGGTTGATAGGCTGCAAGACAAAAGTCAACAGAGTTAAGGTGGCATCGTGTCGTATGGTGCCAATAAAGATGGAAAGGTATTGGATCTTTTCATTTTGTACCCAACAACAACTCTCGGTGGAAAGGAAGACTCTAAAGCTAACGAAAAATGGATATTAGGAACGAGGTAATCACTTATGCTTCTCTCATCCAAAGGTCAATTGATGAGTAGTAACCAGCGCAAGGACATAAGTGACAGGATTGAGTCAAAAGCGAATGCCTCTCTGTAATGGAGATGGATAGGCTGACAGACTCACGAAAACTTGGAAGATAAAGTGTCAAGTAACAGTGTATATGTTATGAACCCAGTCAAACTGAGGTATAAATGGAACGACATGCCCTGGAGTAAAATCGAGAGGAATGTGTTCAAGCTGCAAAAGAGAATTTATCAAGCTAAAAGTAGTGGAAATGTCAGATTAGTTCGCAGGCTCCAGAAACTACTAAGTAAGTCCTGGTCAGCAAAAATGTTGGCAACGAGGAAGATTACCCAAGATAACAGAGGTAAGAGAACAGCAGGAATTGATGGAATTAAATCGGTTGACTCCCGCCAAAGACTCGAACTTGCCAGCAATATTAAGCTAGATGGAAAGGCTAAACCGGTAAGAAGAATAGAAATTCCCAAACCAGGTAAAACAGAGAAAAGGCAACTGGGTATACCTACTATTGAAGATAGGATAAAACAAACCCTAGTCAAGCTCGCCCTAGAACCGGAATGGGAAGCCGTCTTTGAACCGAATAGCTTTGGATTCAGACCAGGTAGAGGATGCCATGATGCTATTGAGGCAATATTCAACTCAATTAGGTCCAAACCTAAATATGTGCTGGATGCCGATATAGCAAAATGTTTTGACAAAATAGACCATAACAAACTGCTAGACAAGATAAATACCTTTCCTTCTTTAAGAAGGCAGATAAAGTCTTGGCTTAAAGCAGGATTCATGTCTAACAAAGAATGGTTCCCTACGAATGAAAGGACTCCCCAAGGTGGGGCAATTTCCCCTCTCCTAGCCAATATTGCCTTACATGGGATGGAAAACAGGATTAAGGAATTTGCAACAACCTTAAAGGGGACTAAATCCTTGAATCTAAAGGAACTCCAATTGATCAGATACGCAGATAATTTTGTCGTTATACATAAGGATCTAGAAATAATCAAGAAATGTATGACAATCATCTGCGAATTGTTAAAAGATATTGGACTAGAAATCAAGCCTGAAAAAACGAGTATTACTCATACCTATGAAGAGTACGAAAGGAAAGTAGGATTTGACTTCTTAGGATTTAACGTCAGACAATACAAACATGGCATACATACAAGTGGTAAAAACACCCAGGGTATACGAAAGGGATTTAAGACTATTGTAAAACCCTCTAAGGAAAGCATCAAAAAAGCATACAGAACCTTAGCAAATGAAATCGAAAAGTGTATAACCGTCAAGCAAGAGATTCTAATTAAAAGAATCAACCCAATAATCAAAGAATGGTGCAATTACTACTCGACAACCTGTGCTAACGACGCTTTCTCCTTAATACAATACTTACTGTTCTGGAAGCTAAAAAGATGGGGACTCCATAGACATCCGAATAAAACCTCACAATGGGTCAATAATAAATATTGGTTCCAAAGAGGGGATAATAAATGGATATTCGGAGTCGAAAACGTCTGTGAACTAATCGACCCTAGATCTACAGAAATAAAACGGCATACAAAGGTTAGGGGAAATGCATCCCCTTTCAATGGAGAAAACACTTACTGGGCAACCAGATTAGGTAGACATCCCCAAATGCTAAAAAGAACCTCTAAACTCCTTAAAAAGCAAAGAGGAAAATGTAATATCTGTGGACTAACATTCAAAGATGGTGACGTAATGGAAGTTGACCATATCATCCCTAAATCCAAAGGAGGAAGGGATGATTATAAAAACCTCCAATTAATACATGGTCACTGTCACGACGTTAAAACATCACTAGATTTTAGTGCTAATGACAATAGCCAAGTTTTCGAGGAGCCGGATGAGGTGAAAGTCTCACGTCCGGTTTTGAAGACGAGTCAGAGGGGTGACCTTCTGGCTTAGTTTAACTAAGTCCCAAAGAATTCCTCATCTTTAAGCACATTCCCGGTACAGTTGTCGATCCGAAAAACTTTAATCCCGACAACCTTGAATCGGTTCCCCTGCACCAGGATGAACAGGGCGACTTTTTCATTATTCCTGCCCATAGCTATGGCTTAGGTGTTGCCCTAGAGCGTCTAGAGATTCCACCCAATATCACCGTTATTTGTGTGGGTAAATCCACTTATGCTAGATGTTCAATTATCCTGAATACCACCCCCGCAGAAGCCTGCTGGCGAGGTCATCTGACCTTAGAATTGTCTAATTCTTCTAGTGCCGACTGTCGGGTTTATGCCAATGAAGGGATTGCCCAATTGTTGTTTTTTGAAGGAGAACCCTGTAATGTCACTTATGAAGACCGATTGGGTAAGTATCAAGATCAAACCCATCAAGTGGTTTTACCGAAAGTATAAATGATCTGATGTCCGGGGAATCTACTACCATAAGTCCTTGCGAATTTAGTTGGTTCGGCAAGGGACTGTGGTATTGACTTCTCCTCTTAAGCAACCATAACTGTTCGTTGGATCTGCGATCGCGCTATAAAATCTCTCCCGATTTTAATCTTGACTCTCTCAAGGACATCGATAGTGGCACAATGGAGGATAAACAATGATTGCTATACAAACTGAGGTCTTATGACGATTCTTCCTCAACTGCAACCTGCTTTAGCCCAAGGACGGGCACTGAAAGTGATTAGTGGGTTAATGAATTTTGATGCCGATCGCACAGCTATGGTGGTTAAGGCTGCCGATCGCGGAGGGGCGACATTTGTGGATATTGCAGCCGATCCGGATTTGGTGCGTCTTTGCCGTACTTTGACGGGTCTACCCCTGTGTGTTTCTTCCGTGGAGCCGCAGAAATTTGTGGCGGCAGTGGACGCGGGAGCCGATTTGATTGAGATTGGGAATTTTGATGCGTTCTACGCCCAAGGACGGCGATTTGAGGCGGATGAGGTGTTGGCACTGACTCAGGAGGTGCGATCGCTGCTTCCGGATATTATGCTTTCGGTGACGGTTCCCCATATTTTACCGTTGGATGAACAGGTACAGTTAGCTGGAGCGCTGGTTACTGAAGGGGCAGATGTAATTCAAACGGAAGGCGGAACCAGCAGTCAACCCACCCATTCCGGCACATTGGGATTAATTGAAAAAGCAGCTCCTACTTTGGCGGCTGCTTATGAAATTTCCCGTGGGGTTGAGGTTCCGGTCTTATGTGCTTCTGGCTTATCTAATGTTACCGCACCGATGGCGATCGCCTCTGGCGCTCAAGGCATTGGAGTGGGTTCGGCAATCAACCGGTTAGATAATGAAGTAGCTATGGTAGCTGTGGTACGTTCTCTGGTAGAAGCATTGAATTCGGCGATCGTTGTGCGCTCCTAATTCACTCTGGATAAAGCCTTGAGAGGCAAGGGGCTGACCAATTGCTCTCAGCCCCTTGTTAAGGGCAAATGCATAGAGAAAGGGGTTTAGGCGATCGCTAATTCCGAAAACTTCCCAGTTTTTGGAGAATGAAACGCCAGTACAATATCTTCTTTTGGTATACCTCTAGTGACTATAGGGTTGAGCAATTTTCAAGTTAGGAATCACTCGATAGTGTTTAATATTGAAAGTACATATAGCGCTTTGCGCTAGGGAATAGGGAATAGGGAATAGGGAATAGGCTTTTGGTACATCGCTTTGAGGATTCAACACTGTCCCTCATAACAGCGCAAAGCGCTGTAGCGTTGCTTGTTACCCTAAAGCACAATGAGCAATCAAAGCATCGAGTCAACCTAAACCATCAGATAAACGATACAGCGCAAAGCGCTGTAACGGAGTACAGTCTCATTGAGATCAGTCATTGCGAATGGAACGAAGTGGAATGAAGCAATCGCAAAATCCCCCAATCTTGGCGATTGCTTCCCTTCGGTCGCAATGACAACTCACATCTACGATCAACAATGTACCTCATAGCAGCGCGAAGCGCTGTATTGGCTAGAATCTGATAATGCTCTGGTAGAATCAGCTTCAGTTAACAAAATGTAAGGACAAGGTAATGTTGTGTCTTCATTTGCTAATGATAATCATCGATCGCTATCCCTTACCGACGTTCACTGCCAGTATTCAAAAAGATATCGGCTTGCCGCTCTTGGGCATCGCCATAACTGGCTATAGCGACCGATTCTAAGGGGTCAAAGAGAGGTTTGGCTGCCAATTCTACGAGCCTTAACAGGGGAATTTGACGTTCGAGGGGTTTTTGAGCCGATCGCCAATTGATAAAGAAATAGCCCTGGTTAACTTCTGGTAAAGGGGCAATACTGGCTTGAAAGAGGGCATCGGTTGCCAGGGAATTGCCTGTACTTTTGGCTTTCAGTACCCGATCCATGGCAGCAATAGACGAGGTAATAATCTCATACTGGTTCAGTGTGGTATGCACTCCTTGCACTTTGGCTTTTAATACCCGACTTTTAGCGGTTTCTTCTCCATCGGTTATCGGATCGGCGATTAATTGTGTCCAAGCGACGAGGGTTTGATCGTCTAACTGAAATGAGCCAATACTAAAGCCTTGCTGGTTAAGAATTTGATCCAAACGATCGCTTAAACTTTCTCCCGTGTTTTCGCGAATCACAATCCAATCTAAATCCCCTTCTACTTCATCGGGTAAAAAGGCGATCGCGTATTCTCCTTCAATCGCATCGAGAATATCGGCTTCCACATCTAATTGCCATTGCTTCCCCCAGTCAAGCAAGGGTTGGCGAATAATCTCGGCAATGTTGCCATAACCAGCAGTTTCTGTTTGCATCTGTTGCCAAAACTGACGCAAATTCACCCCATCGATCGCTAAATAACTGCTGGAAGGGAGATAGGCTAATAAGGAAGAGGAATTTAAGGGCGCTTCTGCTCCTTCAAGCAACGCTGGATCGGTGGGTAACCAATGGGTTTGGGCTAAAACTCCTTCCGGTTGCAACTGTACCGCCATTCCCAAGGCTTGATACATGGGATGATCGACTTCCATGCCCAACTTTTGGGCTAACCTGGGAATATTTAGCCAGGCGATCGCCTCCCTCTTCTCGCTATTGAGTTCTTGTAACTCTTGATAGTCTGGGGTTGCGCCTAAACTCAGCTCGGCAACTTGCACATTATTGATGGCTTCTTTGAGAACTTTAGGATGATTGGCAAATAATACAAACCGCGATCCGACAACGGTTGTAGAAATCTTGTTTTCTTCTCGGCTATAAATTAATTGTGTGCCTTTGTAGGGTTCAAATACTAAATCTTGGCCGGCGATCGCCTCCCGTTGCCAATATACTTCTAATAATTCTTGGGAAAGCTGGGCATTTTTCGTTGGTAACACCACTAAATAACCCGGTTGTTGTCCATTCTCCCCCTGGCGATCGACATCCGTACTCGTCATCGCCCAAATTCCACCCCCATCGAGCCAAGGCTGAATATCCTGTTTATAGTCCAATCGAGTATTATCAAGGAGAGTATTTTGTAGTAGTTTGTCTGGCCGATCTAATCCTTTTATCTGCGATAACATCTGCTCTGGTTTTTGGGATAATGACACGACTACTGGCGCTTGTTTAGAGATAAACCGAGCTGCTTCCAACGCTTTCACTGCTGCCAAATCTCCCGGAACCGGCGATCGGGCACATCCACTTAACCACAATACCAATCCACAGGCGACCAGCGTAGATACTTTTAATATTGTTTTACCCCATTGGGCGATCGGGGCTAGATTCATGATTTCCTCACCATTACCACTCGATGAGCCAAGCCCCATCATACTATATAGGGCACTGCCCTGGTAATGGGTAATCGGTAATGGGTAATGGGACGTAATTTTTAATTTCTCATTGCTTCAGTGGCGATCGCCAAACGAATCCCTTGAATGGTTCTGAGGCGATCCATTACTTCGATTACTCGTTTATGGGCGATCGCTTCATCAGCTTTGATCGCCACTAACTGGGTTGATTTCCCCTGCATTAACTGAACCACCCTTGCATCCAGTTGCTCTAAAGGAATTATTATTTCATCTAAGCCTATCTTGCCTTGAGCATTAATCGAAACAGTAATGCGCTCTTGCTGTTGAACTTCTCCCGTTCCTGCTTCCGGCAAATTAACCGGTAACCCCTCATTACGGGTTAAAAACAGCGTCCCAATCATGAAAAACGTCAAAATTGAGAAGATCGCATCAATCATCGGCAAGATGTTGATTTGAGGCGGCAGATCGGGATCGTCATCAACTAAACGCATGAATTACAGTCTAGGTCAATTACCACTCCTAGTGTAATGCACATAAAACTAGGGAAGCCAATCAAGCTTAGGTTGTTGTTTTCACCCATCCTCGCTTAATCGCATGACGCAAACGAGCGATCATATCTAACTCTTCTGCTGCCAGCCTAGAGGAGGTAGCCGAGGACTCTAAGCGATGATACTCATCCGAACTAATGAAACCTGTGCTATAAATTCTAGAGACTTTTTCCACTAAATCTTCTTCACCAAACAGATTAATACCAGATGAATCTAAGAAACTCATGATTCTCTCTCCTGAGAACTACTAGAGACAAATTTAACACAATGGTCAGCCCTTCATTAGGACTTTTAATCAACTCTTAATCAGTGTGAAAATAACCCTCCTTTTTTTCACAATCTTTTGTTTTATGTAGCGATTACTTCAAACCACATGAAAGATTGAGAGGGAAATTAACATTTATTTACTAATATTAATAATATTTTCTGATTTGTGAGAGCAGTCTATTTTATCCTTGACGACGAATCGAGAATTCATCGAACTTAACCACATTAGAATCTAGCTCGCGGGTATCAAAGAAATAGCTACTGACGGTTGCTGTTTCCGTGTCTAAAATACTAAATACCGTTATATTGTTACTAGCAATATAGGGTAAGAGTTGGTTATTTTCTCGGAGTGGCGCTAGGCTAGGAATCATCGGCTCTAAGCCATTCGGATCGCCCACAGGAGAATATTCGGGTTGATAAGCAGGGGGCACATAACGGCGAGATCCTCCCCTATACGCACCATAAGTATTACCGACATTAGACGTTTCTAAAAAGTTCATGCCTCTCGGGCTAACAAACCGGTTCCATAGATGGGAATGACCATATAATACGAGGTCAACGTTCGCTTCTTCTAATAAGGGGATTACATCTCGGATAATATAATCCTTTTCTTTTGGATACTCGTAGCGAATGACTAAGGGATTGCCAGCCCCATCTCGATCGATAATTTGCACCGGATCGGTATAAGCCGGCACAACATTTTCTCCCAGAGAATGGGGGGGATGATGGAACATGACAATTTTATATTTTGCCTTTTGAAATTCCGGTGAATTTAATTCTGCTTTTAACCATTCATATTGGGGACTGCCCGGAGCTATGGGTTCAAAAATATGTTGCCCGTAGCCCCAATTTTGGGGTTGATTTAAGTCTCGATCGCGCTCTCGAAAGCGTCCTTGAGTATTGGCTGATAAATTCGGCGATCGCCACATATTCGTAATTTGGGGAACCACCAACCGAATATCCCCAAAGCTGACCGCATAATATCGGCCATTACCTGGACTTTTGGGTAAACTAAAAATCTGTTCGTAAGTATCGCTATTAAAGCTATGGTTTTTAATCCAATCTTCTTTGATATTTGCATCGCCACTGGGATTAATCCGATCGGCTTGCCGTTCATAATCCGCTTGTGCTGCTTGGTGAGGATAAGAACCATTAAATTGATCGTTTAATCCGCGCTCTTCAGACCATTGTCCCATAATTTCATGATTGCCCAAGGCTGGAAATAGGGGCGCATTTTGGATTAAAGCAGCTCCTGTATAGGTCGTTGTTATTCCCTCTTTTTCTAGGTCATGATTTGCCCGTCCTTGCAGGACTGGGAAAAAGGCATTTCCTCGTTTATCATCAAACCACTCGGAAGCTCGATCGGCAATATCAACCAAATCCCCAGCAAAGAAAATAGCATCAACCGATCCCATGGTTTCCCCCACCTTCTGGATATTTGCGGCAGTCATGGGTTTATGCTGATGGTCGGATGTCAGTAAAATTTTCAATGGAGTTCCGGGTTGGGGAGTGGGGGCTAAGGTGAAGCGATCGCTGCGCAATTCCTGATGATTATCATGGACACTAATCGCTTGATAGGGCAATTTTTCTCCAGGAATTAAGCCCGTAATTTCCCCTTCATGTCGCCAAATATCTCGAAGTACCGGAAACTCTCCTTGCTCCCCTAGCAAAGTTTCGTCAAGATGGGAAACCTTGTCTTCACGGGTGCGCGATAACTTCGTCGTTATTGCCTTCACTTGACGCTCTAAATTGTTCCCATAAACCACCCGATGCTCAGTTCCCGGAAATGGGGTAAACCAAACCACCCGCACCGTACTTTCAGTGGGGAATTGTAAAAACGGATCGGTGAGTAGATATTCAGGAAACATAGAAAAAGGAGGAGAGATCAATGTACCACTAAGCCAACCTAAAGCTATTAACATCAACGTGCTAATCAGCAGAATTATACCGTTATTCCACCGCCTACTTCGATCCATAGGTTCAAAACCCAAATTTTAATGTTTAGTTAATTACTCGATCGCCCAACCGAAATTGTACAATCTTAGTAATCTCATCTAGCGCTTGTTCTCGCTCCGCTTGCCAACTGTGATTTAATCGTTCTTCAAAAGCCTTTAAAATTTTATCTTGAGTTTGTCCTTTCACCGCCATAATAAAGGGAAACCCAAACTTATCCTGATAAGCTTGATTCAAAGATATAAACCGATCGTACTGTTGGGGACTCAAGCGATCCAATCCTGCACCTGCTTGTTCGGCGATCGAATCTGGAGCCATTTTTACTCGACTCCCCAAATCAGGATGAGCTTGAATTAACGCCATTTTTTCTGCATCACTCAACTCCAGCATCTGGGAGATGAAGCTTTGATAAAGATGTTCCGTATCTCGAAATGGCCTCTTTTTCCAAGTTTGAGCTGCAAGGGTTGGCGTATCTTCAAAGACACTACCCAAAGCCTCCACAAAATACTCTTGACTCATTTGATTAACTTGCGCGATCCTATAGGTCATTAGCTCTAGGTCATTAGCTCATCATGAAAAATTAAGACTGTGTACATTTTACCAACTAAAAAGTGTAGGATGCCACTAATCTAAGAACGCTATTTATGATCTATGCTAAGAAAAGGTTGGAACTCGGTTTCCCCTATTCCCTATTCCCTATTCCCTATTCCCTATTCCCTATTCCCTATTCCCTAATTAACTTCCCCGATAAGTTGCATAAGACCAAGGAGACACCAACAAAGGTACATGATAATGACTATGGGGATTAGACACTCCAAACTGGATGGGAACCAGATCCAAGAATACTGGCTCTGGTAAATTTCCGATCGCGCGCTGAAAATAATCACCGACAAAAAAAACTAATTCGTAAGTGCCAACTTCCAACTCACCCTCTTCTAATAAAGGAATATGGGTTCTGCCTTGCTCATTGGTTTTCGTCTGTTTGAGCAGGGTTTTAATCGGCGACTTGCGATCGACTGCCCATAACTCCAATGCCATTCCCACAGCGGGAGAACCTTGCGCCGTATCTAATACATGAGTTGTTAATTGACCAACCATATCCTCATCCTGACTTTATTTCCTAGGTTACTCAATCTTCCATTCATTTTGCCTTCCTCCGTTAATATAAACAAGAAGAGCAATCTACACAGCGTAAGAGAATGGCTTCTAAAACTCGCGTTCAGGGTAGTCGGAAACCCTGGGATTTCAATCGATTGATTGACACTCTAAACACCTTTGAAGTGTTTCCGATTCTCAGTAGTCTTCAGCGTGGGTTACGAACCCTCACCGGACAACCTCAACCGCCAAAAGGACAAGCTATGGGTAAAATTCTAGTTGTTGGAGCCACGGGTGGAGTCGGAAAACGGGTTATTCGCCGTTTAGTCGAACGTAAGATACCCGTCCGCGCTCTGGTGCGTGATGCCAAACGAGCAGAATCTATTTTAGGTAAAGGAATTGAATTATTTGAAGCGGATTTAACCCTTTCCGAAACCTTGAAGCCGGAAATGATGCAAGATGTCATTTCTGTTATTTGCTGTTCGGGTACTCGCGTGCAACCCGTCGAGGGTGATACCCCCAATCGTGAGAAGTATTATCAAGGGGTAAAGTTCTATCTGCCGGAAGTGGTAGATAGTCCAGAAATGGTGGAATATAATGGCATGAAAAATCTGATCCGCAGGGTAGCTCCTTACCTAAGTCGGGCAGATGAACAGATGATTTTCGATTTTACCAATCCTTCATCCAGTTTGAAGACCACTTGGGGAGTGATTGATGATGTGGTGATGGGGGGAATTAGTTCGAGTGAGCTACGCATTACGCCGAACTATGGTTTCTTCACAGGTGAAGTTTCTACTGCTAACTCTGGGGGATTTGTTTCCATTCGCACAAAGAACTTTGAACCTTGTCTGAATCTAGCTGGATATGAAGGGATTAGTCTGCGAGTACAAGGGGATGGTAAGCGTTATAAGTTTATTCTGCGTAACGAGGCTCGATGGGATGGGATCAGTTATTGCTATTCCTTTGATACCCTCAATAATACTTGGATGACGGTGGATATTCCGTTCGATCGCCTGATTCCCATTTTTCGCGCTAAAACCTTGCCGAGTGCCCCGCCATTTGACCCCAGTCAGACCTATGCTATTCAACTGATGCTCAGTAAATTTGAGTATGATGGAGGTCTCAATCCTCAGTTTTCTCCAGGACGCTTTGGTCTAGAAATTGGCTCCATCCGCGCCTATGGAGGGCCGAAGTTACCGAAATTCGTGCAGATTAGTTCCGCAGGAGTGACTCGTCCAGGAAGACCGGGGTTAAATCTGGATGAGGAACCGCCAGCCGTGAGACTCAACGATCAACTCGGTGGCATTTTAACGTGGAAGTTGCGAGGCGAGGATGCGATCCGAGAAAGTGGGATTCCCTATACTATTATTCGTCCCTGTGCCTTAACTGAAGCACCAGGGGGCAATCGTTTAGAAGTGGCTCAAGGGGATAATATTCGCGGTCAAGTCAGTCGTGAGGATATTTCCGAATTGTCTATTCAGATGTTATTCCAACCCCAAGCGTGTAATTTAACGTTTGAGGTAAGAGCAAAAGAGGGTGAGGAAATGCAGGATTGGGATCAAGTGTTGGTCGGTTTAAGTTGAGGGGAGATGGGAATTTGAATGATAAATTCGGTTCCCTTTCCTGGAGTAGGGTGACATAGAATTTGACCCATGTGGGTTTCAGTAATAATTTGATGACTAATCGCTAAACCCATTCCAGTTCCTTGACCGATGGCTTTGGTGGTGAAGAAGGGGTTAAAAATATGGGGTTGGACGGTTTCAGGAATACCTCTGCCATTATCGGAGATCGTGATTTGTATCCAGTCGGAGTTCACTGTAGCCGTGGAGACAATAATCTGAGAACTTTGATTGTTGGGTAGCTCTTCTAGGGCATCTATAGCATTGGCGAGAATGTTCATAAATACTTGGTTGAGCTGTCCTGGATAGCACTCTATTAGAGGCAACTTGCCATAATTTCGGGTGACTTGGATTTCTGGGCGATCGGGTTGCTCTTTGAGGCGATGCTGTAGGATCATCAGGGTACTATCGATGCCTTCATGGATATCGACTTCCTTAACGTCAGCTTGATCCATGCGGGAGAATGTACGTAAAGATAAAACAATTTCACAAATGCGCTCTGTGCCAATTTTGATGGATTTTAAAATTTTGGATAAATCTTCCTCCACAAATTCTAAATCATGGCGATTAATATAGTCTTGAATCACCTCTTGAGGGTCAGGATCGTATTCTCGATACAGATGAATAATCCCTAACAAGTCTTGAAAATATTTTTCAATATAACTTAAGTTTCCGTAAATGAAGCTAACGGGATTATTGATTTCATGGGCTACTCCAGCAACCAAATGACCCAAACTCGACATTTTTTCAGCTTGAATCAGTTGGGCTTGGGTACGTTTGAGTTGGGATAAAGTTTCTTCTAATTGGCGCTTTTGCGCGACTTCTTCTTGGGAGTTTTTCAATTCGACGATCGCTTGTCTAAGCAAAGATTCTTTTTTTTCATTGGTTTCTTCTAACTCTAGACAGTTCTTCTCGGAGCGCTCTAATTTCTTGCGTAAAATTCGGTTTTCTTTTTCCAGTCGCGCGATTTTTTCTTCCATATCTAGGGTGTCGAGAGTTTGCGACATGATGTTATTCTTCTCCCAAGAGCAAGGCAATAAATGTTTCATTATGAAAATAGGATGTACCCTGTTGTTCTAACGGAGCAATCTCTCCATTCGTATAAAAACCACAGGATACTAAGGTTTGTTTCAGACACTGTTGAGTAAAATCATACTCTTCAAGAGTGCGACTGCCTAGGATTTGTCGCCGACTGGCACAGGAAAAGAAGAGTATTGTACTCGGTTGGCTTCCAGGATAGTTGTGGATCGCTTGCTGCATGGAGGCTTGAGAGGCGAGGAGAATACAATCGCGGGTTGTTTCTGTAATTTGTACGATCGCCTGTTCTGGAATATCGCCAAAGAAGGTTACGCTTCCCAATGTCGGATCGTAGGAGCCACTCGGCGCTCGCATGTAAGAATACTGTCGTGTGGGATCAAACACCATCAGGGGGTATTCAGAGGAGGGAGGATATTCTCCTAAATAGCGATAATAAAAGTCCAAGGCACGATGATGGTCAATTTCATAAACCACATTGTCTTCGACTTTGGTGACTTGACCGACTTTACCAATAGGGTTCCAACCGCTGGCTAATCCATGGGACAAGAGTAGGTGTCCGGAAAAGACTAAAATGGGGATGGCATCGCTATAAACTTCATTTTTATAAAACTGATAACTTTGCTTAAAGCGCCATTGATCGGCGGTAAGTCCCCCAAAAATAGGTACGTGTTTACCTAATAATTGATTGAGACAATCGACTAATTTAACGGCACTGACGGAGGTGAGTCCTTCGGGTAAAGTAATGCAGAGTTTAATGGGTTGGATCAGATCGGTTGTTGCTTGGGCGATCGCCTCTTCTAGCGCTCTGTGAAAATCCTGTGAGATTCTCCGACCGATTCCAGCCCGGATTTGTAAGCGATCGGAGCAAAATAATATTAGAACCAGGGAATCTTGTTGAAACCCTAGAACTGAAGACATTTCTCCATCAGTTGTGCCTCCAATTAATTCGATTTCTGGATAAATAGATACAATCTTCTGTACAATTTCGGCATGATCGAAATCAATCGCCGCTAACAGAATTCCTGCTTGCGGCAATTCTCCGGATAAGGCTCGATCGCATTGATTGAGGATCTCTACAATAGCAGACTCAGAGTCTGGATCATTGCTATGGCCGACTACTGTTTTAAACATAGATTTCTTCCTAAGGAAAGTTTATATTTAATACTACAACCTTGACAGCATAGCTGGGGGACCGATCTCTGAAATATTCCCTTGCTAGTACAATAGATTACAGGTCTATAGCCTTTATCGAATTAGTGAGGTACATTAGAAGAGAGGAGTAAAAAACTGGTAAATGAAAGCATACTTTTTATTGTACCTCATTTATTTGAGAAACGCTATAGTTAATAAAAGCCAGTTTAAATGACTATAGCGCGTCTTTAATTTAATGATGAATTCTTAATATTTCGCTGAGGTCTTGACAAGCGCGATTGGCTTCTAACCAAAAAGCACACCAGAAGATAAAGAGAACGATGAAAGGTAAGGGAATAAACAGCAGGGTTTCTAGACCAACATCTTCTGAGAATAAGGCAGCGAATAGAAATAAGAGTGAAGCGCTACCCCAAGATGAACCCCAAAAGATTAGAAAAATACTAACCATGGGATGTAAACTCAAGGTAATATGAACTGCTGTTCCATTCGGTAAAGATTCAAATCGTCCTCGAACTTGGGGTAAAAAAGAATTGCGATAGTGAATGACTCGCCGAGTTTTAAAGCCATCTTCGGAAATCGTACCGCAATAGGGAGCATGATTAGGAGGCACTCGCCATTGCCAGATACAGCCCTCTCGACTATAGGGAGTATGTTGAGAGCCAATTGGGTTGCGGATATAGGTTCCAGCCCCGTAATTTCCGTGTTCGTCTGAGAAAACACCCTCCAAAACTAAAAATTCTTCCCCACCACCATGGGAATGCATGGCAAAAGAACTATTGGGGGCAAAACGGACAATTGTTGTAGCACGACCTATCTCTTCTCCATCCCGTTCCAACATCCGTCGCTCTACTCCTGGTGCTGGAGAACTTGCCCAGGGTAAATCGTCGCTATAGACTACTACACCTTGGTTTAAGTCAGCATTAATCTTCATTTGACTTCTTTTTTTCGAGAGTTACCTTCATTTAAACATAAATACCCCTTGACATATTTGTAGTATTTGCGTAGTATATTAGTGAGGCAAGGGGAAAAGAGCCTAAAAGCTCTACCTCAAGCTATGTACATTGAAAACTAAAGAAATCCGTTTTATGGGGTTGTAGCTCAGTTGGTCTAGAGCGCCTGTCTGTCGAACAGGAAGTCACGGGTTCAACTCCCGTCGTTCGCCCTCTTCAAAAGCTTTTAACACCGAGAGTTTTATCCACGAATGGCGGAACCAAAGCTCGCTGCTACACCTATTTTGCACCTAAACCCACCATAGCGTCCCTAAAATGAACGGGCAAAAGATAGGACAGAGAAATAGAGAAAAATTATAGACAAAAGCATTGCCATAGGATTTCATCTATAAACC
>NZ_CEZBFX010000002.1:0-11102 GCF_982964205.1 Roseofilum sp.
AGGGTTTTGGGGGGTCTTGGTCGGGACAGGTGGTGTCCCAGATGAGTTCGCTGAGAGTGAGGGCGATTTCACTTTCGCGGGTTTCTTTGGCGAGGGGTTGGGCGTTGAGGATGAGGATGGGTTGGTTTTGTAGGGTTTGGGCGAGGTTGATAGGGGCGAAGGTTGTTTCGCTGTTATGGGGGGTTTGGTCGGTGATTTCGGGATGGGGTGTGGTGGGGGGATTGTGCCATGCACGGTAAAAGTCGGGATAGGGGAGGTTTTCGGCACAGTGCCAGAAAAGTTCATAACGTTGAACAGAGCGAAGATCGTAATAGGAATCGTCATTGAAGACTGCATATTGATCTTCGTTAATTGGAATATCAGGAAACGCTTTAAGAGCAGATACTACCTCTTCTCGTAAGATATTAGTAGTGATACAGTTTCGTAAACGCCTACTAGCATCATGTTGTATCATCCTACTCTCAGCAGTTTGAAGAAGATCAATTAAACCTGGAATAGTTTCAGATAGCAGAGCATTTTGTTCCTGTAAATCAGAATGAAGCATCTGTTCATCATCTTGAGAGCTGTTTTCTGTTTTTAGGTGAAGAGATAAATCATTTCCTGGGTCAATACAACCTAAATAGGCTCTAGCTAAAACTTGATCTTTCAATCTAGCTCTATTTTCTAATACAGAAATAGCCTTTAGATTTCCTGGATCGACTTTTCCCAAGATATAAGCAGCAAAAGTAACGTCCTGTTTTTTAAATTCTATAGATAGCCCTACATTGCTTCTCGTATGGTTTGGTGATTTTTTTAGGCTAATTATTTCCTGCTCTATATCATGAATGATGTCATTTAATATCTCTTTTGATTTTGATGCCAAATTCATTGGATCGATTATAGATAAACCGTAGGCCGCACCTATACGGGCATAGATACTGTCAGCTTTTTGTGCTATGTGATGCAAACTATTGATGATTTCATTTTTTTGATTGCTAAAACTAAATTCATCTAGCATTTCTGCCGCTTCTTGACCTTTTTTACCATTGTAGGATTTTTCAATCAGGTCTAAGACAGTTTCTTTTATATTTACATTACTTGGGTCGAGATCTACTAGACAATATACAATATCTAGTCTTGCCTTCTCAATCTCAGGAGTTTGAGTTTCTGTTTGCTTCCAAAGAATTTGCAACACATCATTTAAAATATCCTCTACTACTTTCTTATTCTTTCTATGGATTCGTGCTATTTTTTTTAAAACATAACCATAACCATTCTCAACAAAAAGCCAGGTAGCACCTGAATTTTTGTCAATCAAGCCACGCATACAGTCAAAGACTGGGTTGGGATCGACTTCAAGTAGGGTGATATATTTTGAATTTCGCCGTAGGGGGTCAATATAATTTTGCCATTGTTTCGTTTTCTCATTAAAATACCCAAATGCCCATTTTACTATCTGCTCTACCATAGTACCGGCAAGAGAAGAATTCTTAAATTCAGTCATTCCAGTAGCAGCAAGACAGTAGGCTTGATATTCATAAAATCCTATATTGATATCTGCAAAGTTCCACTCTCCACAGCCATCATCAAAGTGTATTAATTTCTGAATAAATTCCTGTTTTACCGCTTTTATATCCTCTTTAGTTTTGACAATATCTTCACGCCCCAACCACAACAAAATCACCTGCTTCCATTGCTTCTCAAAAATCCGATACCGCTTCCCCTCCACCGGACAATCCACATGATCCTTCGGTAAAAAATAATCCCAATCATCCATCGCCAACGCCGCAAAATACTCTTGAAACGTCGCATGATAAAACCCATACACCTTTTCGCGCCGATTTTCCGCCGCCACCCCCACCTCATTCAACCAACCCAACCGTAACGCCAAAGAACACAAAGACCCCTTTGCCTTCGGTTTCCCCAAATACTCACACACCAACCGATGGGTTAACCGAAAGCGACTCGTTTCAGCCTCCAAAGATGCCTTAGCCAACGCCCCCAACGCCGCATTTAACTGTTCCTTTTCCTCCTCCGTGACCTCAAACCTGTCCTCCTTCCACTCATACATCGCCTCCACAAAACCCGCATACAACTCCGCCGTGGTTTCTGGTAGGGCATCCTCCACCTTCCAAGTCGCACATAACAAGGTTAGCCGCAGGGGATTGCGGCATAAATCCTTAATCCGTTCCTTCCCCGCAGCTTGCAACTCTGACCACAAAGATTCCGCCAACTCGACAGCCTCTCCTGACTCAACCAACCCCCGAAACCACCTGCGGATAAACTCCTGCACTTGTTCATCCTGAAACGGTTGGGTGAGATAGGTTTGAAACCCCTGTAACTGTTTGGGGTTGGCTTGCCACAAATTCAAGCGACAGGTGACAATCATCCGCGCATCCGTCACCCAACCTCGGAATTTTAACGCCTGTTGGTCGCTCTGGCTCATCTCATCTAAACCATCCAACAGTAACCAGACTGCACCCCCCTGAAATTTCTGCTCCCAGTCCCCCTTAATTTCCTCTCTGGACTGACCTAACGCCTCTTTGAGCCATTGGGTCTCTAAATACTCTCCCAGGGGTCGATTCCCCAATTCTGCCAAGTCCACCCAAATCACTAAATCATCGGTTTGTTGCAATAACCAAAAGGCTAATTTCTGGAGTAACGTGGTTTTCCCTGCCCCCGGTTCCCCAATAATGGCAATATTTTTCTCGGTGCGTTTACCAATGATTTCGTCGAGAAACTCCCGATAAGCAAACCGTTTCTCTACTTCTTGCCGAGCGAACAAATCCGAACCCCGTTCTGGGTCAATATCTTGGCGGTGTTTTTCGTTCTCACTCCGTTTCGGTTTCACCAGCGCCAAATCGACAAATAAATCCTCATCGATTAAATTGCGATTCCCATAAACCTGACCTAAGACCGTATTGCTGGTTAATTGCATCTTTCGTTCCAGCATCTGACGGCAGATATCTTGCCATTCATCAGTAGATAGCGATCGCTCCTCCGATGGATATTGCATTGCCGCCAACCCCTGCCGCATCTCCTGACGAAATTCCTTCACCTCTTGGTGCAACTCCTTGAGGCGTTCCTCTAGAGTTTGTAACAATCCGGTGATAGTGGTTTCCATCACTCCCAACTGCTGACAGACTTGGGCAAAACCAGAATTGATGTTATCGGCAATATCGCTAAAAAATGCCTGCTGCTGCGTAATACTTCCCTGTAACTGGGTTTCCATTTGCTGGAATTGTTGCAAAATTCGGCTTAATTCAGCAGTATCAACTCCTGCTGAGTCAGTTCGCAGTTGGTTGAGTTGCGCTTGCATCCCCGTGAGTAACTGCAAAGTTAACCCTGCAAAGGCTTTCCCATCCTTAGCAAAGTCTTCCTTGAGGGTTTCTCGTAAGGCTTTAGGGAACGTGGTATGGAGTTTCTGGGCGACTTCTTCCCGCACTTCTGAGGCAATAGGAAACCCACCCCCTTTACACGCTGCCATATTGAGACGGATAAAAATATCGCCCCATTCTGTAGCAGTGAGGTTGCCCTGTTGGGTGAGTTGATATTCTTCCGGAGTGAGGAATTTGTCGAGTTTGGCTTCTCGAAGTTGGGGATAGCGTTTCTGAGCAAGTTCCCGTTGGGCAATTTCCACCCAGTTATCCTTAGCTTGGGCGGCGATTTTTTCTATATATTGGCGGATTTTACCGCGCTGTTGTTTGGCAGCGAGGGTGATGACTGCGGCGATCGCCTTTCCCACTGCCTGCGTTAAGTCTTCATTGTCTAAGGATACCCGATCGCCATCTTTTCCCTCCGTTAAGGTATCAATCGCGTTAGCTGTATTCCCTGCTGCAACACTCGCTAAAGTAGCTGCCAACACAGTTCCCCAAGTAATCCCTTCCCCAGCAAGCAATAGGGGAAATACGGTGCTGCCAACCACACAGCCGCCACCAATGGTTAATTTTAGGAGAGAGAACCTGACATCCATCATCATTCCCTGAATGCTGTCATTATTCTAGCTGAGGTAGAATTATCATTGGGACGGTGATTATCAAGATGATCCAGATTGCTTCACTGCACTGCGTTCCGTTCGCAATGACTTCTTCTCCCCTTCTCCCTTCGACTTCGCTCAGGGCAGCGCCTGCGGGATAAGGGATTGGGGATGAGGGCAACCGTTGATTAAAATTGCGCTCCGTCTAAGTTGGCATCGCTTAAGTCTGCATGGGTTAAATCTGCGCCCTCTAATTGAGCCTCCGATAAGTTAGCTCCCATGAGTTTCGCTTGCCTTAAATTCGCGCCTCGGAGGTTGGTTTGGCTTAAGTTGGCGAAGATAAACTTCGTGCCTTGCAGTTGGGCATTTTCTAAGTTGGCTTCCTGGAATTCGGTGTGGATAAAGTTGGCTTGGGAAAGGTTAATTCCGGGGAGTTGAGCGCCTTTTAAGTTCATGCCTTGGAAGTTTCGATCGCCGGCAGTGTAGCGATCGATTACTTCGCTGATGTCGGTGATGGAAAGGGAACGCTGAGACTGTTGGGGTAGGGTAAACGTGAGGGAATTTTGAGGTTTTAGAAGTTGATGAAATTCTTGATAAAGAGAATAGTTTCCCACTCCACTAATTGTAACCCAAGCTCTGGTTCGGGTTAAGGCAATAAAGAGGTAATTTCTAAGGGATAAATTGCTCTCATCTTGAGCAATATGATCGAGGGCAATCGCGTAAACCATATCCGCCTCATTTCCCTTGGCTTTCTCAATCGATGAAACTGTCACGCAGCCTTCAAACCAAAAACTATTTTTCAAGCCAGAATCCTGCTTTTGTCCGGGAAGATAGACATCAATGCCTTGTCTTAAGAGTGCCTCAACCACCATCGGCTCCAGTTGGCGCGTCTGAATTCGAGTTCCCAAAAGAATGACTAAAATATCCCGACTTGGTTTTAGTCCATCCTGGCGTAAGTTTTGCCTTAAACAATCGCCCAGATTCGCTAATTCTTCCTGGCGCGACTCATAGGAGTGAAACTCAATCAGCGCTCCTGAGGCTAACTGACTGACTGGATTGAGATCGGTATCGAACGGACGAGTGAGGGTAATGGAATTTCCGGGTAATAGTTCTCCTTCTACTTCAAATCCTAGGGCTTGCCAATCCGATTTTTGGCACAACTGAGTTAAACATCCTTGGGGGCGAAAAATACCCATCACTATGCCATAGGCAACTCTTAAAACTTGTGCCGGAGTTCGATAGGATTTACAGAGGATTTCGGTTTTGGCAATATTCCCCAGATGAACCCCATTTAAAAGATGTCCTAACTTCGCACCAAATAAATCGATAACAGTTGTTATCTGTTGGGGATCGAGATGTTGATATTCATCCATTGTCCAAATTAAACGCCGTTGCTCTGGATGTAAGGGATTGCAAGAGTGCAGGGATTGGTACGCCAACCAGTAAAAGGGTTGCTTTTGTTCAAATTTCATGCTATCTTGGACTAAGAAATCCTGACCCTCATCCATAAAAACCGCATCAAAAACTTGGGGTATTTTTCCTCGACGTAGAAGGTCAATACATACCTCAGCCAACGATTCGTGTGGTGCAGATCGTAAGGTATCGGCAACAGTTCGGGGAGAGACTCCAGACAGACGACATAAAAAGCGATAAAAACCGGGTTGTCCTTTGGCTCCCCAACCGTGGAAAACGCGCAAATTGCGATCGCGGGAAGAATAGCCAACTTGCCCATCGCTAAAATGGCGCAACCAGCGATCGAGTTGCTCGGTAATGGTTTGGTAAAGACTGCGGCTAAAGAAGACAATTGCAATTTTCCAATCCGGATGTTTCAAGTGCATGTGAGCCGCTTTTTGGCAGAGAATCACGGTTTTCCCAGATCCAGCAATCCCGCGAATCCTTTGTACTCCAGGCGGAATCGTTTTGGCGAGAGTTTCCTGGGCTAAATCCAGTTGAGAAAACTGTTGCCTGGCTTCGGCTAAAATTTCGGCGCGACTAGGAGAAGGATATAAGCGCCATCGGCTACTGGGATTAGGTTGAAAAATGGGAGTACCACTCATTAAGGACAGCAAAAGTTGCCATTGCTGTTGGCTTAGGGAGGTGCCTGGAGTTAGGGGACTGATCTTTTTAACGCGATCGCCAAATTGGGCAATGGCAGTTAAGCGCAGATGATTTTCAAACAGAATAGGAGGAGCCGAAACGAGGCGATCGAATTGCTTCTCGTGCCACTGTTCTTGGGTAATATAAGGTAGGGCAACGATCGCCCGACTCATCAGACAAGACGTTAACCCGGGTTCCCTTTCGCACAATCTCAGAATCGCCCAAACCTGCTGCTCGGCTTGTTGATAGGGCGATCCGGTTTTCTGGTAAAATCCTTGATAGTGCCAACGATGACCGGTAATTTGGGTAATTTGGTGAATCCGTAAAGACTTCACCTCAATCACAATAATTCCCAATTGGCGATCGAGAATCAGAATATCCGGCTCTTTGCGGTGTTTTCCTTGGGGAGAAAACAGGGGATAGCGCCAATAGGCAAGACAGGCTCTTTCACCAAACGCATCCTGAACCCTTTCCCATACTCGAAACTCACCGCGCTCTCCTCCGTTTCCAGTAAATTCAGTGGTAATAAACTGCCCTTTCCCCATGGCTCACTTACTCCACAATTGCTCCTTTATCGCGCAAATGTTGTTTCAGGGCTGCCGACAATTTCGGATTATCCTTAAAATAGGCTTGATTGACATGAGCTTTATCAATATTCGCCTGTTTTAATAGCGTTCCCGTCAACTGAGCTTCCTCTAAATTGACATCAGTTAAATCCGAATTGGATAAATCCGCATTCGATAAATTGGCGCGGGATAAATTGGCGCGTTGCAAATACGCCCCAGATAAATTTGCCTCTTCCAAATTGGCATCACTCAGATCGGCACGGGGCAAAACAGTGCGTAAATCTGCCCCTTGTAAATTAGCGTACTGTAAATTAGCATCGCGCAAATTGGCATTACTTAAAATTGCCTTTTCCAGGTTGGCATGGCTTAACTGAGCATGGGATAAATCCGCTAAACTCAAATCTGCACCGCTCAAATTCACGTTGCTTAAATCTGCGCCAGCTAAATTAGCATAATGAAAATTCACCTCGGCTAAATTGGCTCCAGCAAAATCAGACAAGGGATTTAAACCCACCTGTTGGGCAATATCTAACATATCTTGGGTTTGGGTTTGCCGTAATTGGTTGGCGATCGCCCATTGCTCCTGCAAACAGCGCTCTGCTTCTTCCCAATCTTGCATCGCTTGATACACTTGACGCAAATTGAGTAATGCCTGTCCTTGCCGTCCTAAATTCCCCCATTTCCGAGTGAGAAGTAACCCTTGTTGATAAGAGTTCAGTGCTTGAGGAAAATCTTGCAAACGACTATAAGCATTACCCAAATTATTCAGGGCATTCTGTTGTCCTGGGCGATCGCCAATCTCTTGTGCTAAACTCAAATGCTGCTTATAGTAAGCGATCGCCTCTTCAAGATTCCCCAAAGCCTCACTTACAGCCCCCAAATTCCCTAAAGCCGCCCCTTGGTGATGGAGATTACCCTCGGTATGGTAGAGCGATAATGCCTGCTCCCACAGGGTTTTTGCCCCCTGCAAATTCCCCCCTTGATACTCCTGAATTCCCTGCTTAAATAGCACGTCAGCATCCTGAGACATATAATAATCAGAATAAACTCAATCAAATTGACAATAATCAGATCGAAGACCTACTTTTATTACTGTAGACAACTCCGATGAAAAAACTACTGATCGTGGGCGCAAGTGGCTTCTTAGGTTGGAATCTCTGCCAAGTTGCTCAATCTCATTGGTAGGTTTACGGCACCTATCACACCCATGCCCTCAGCTTACCCCAGATTCGCCTCACTGCCCTGAATCTCCTGGACTTTTCCGCCCTAGAGCGCCTGTTTACCGACATTCAACCTGATGCCATTATTCATACCGCCGCTCAATCAAGCCCCAATTATTGCCAAACTCATCCCCAGGAAACCGATGAGATTAATATTCACGCTGCCGTAGAAATTGCCCGATTAAGCGCCCAACGCCATATTCCCTGCGTATTTACCTCCACCGATCTCGTCTTTGATGGCACGGCTGCCCCCTACGGAGAAGCCGATCGCCCTTCCCCCATTAACCATTATGGACAGCAAAAAGTGAGGGCAGAACAGGCAATGCGTCAGGAATACAGCGCTTTGCGCTGTGATGGGGGGATAGGGGGAGCAAACAACAGACTTGGTAGAAGCTCTGAGCTGTTCTAGATATTGTTAAAAACCGTCATTAATGTACATCATAGCAGAGGAAACTGCTGTATCCCCAGGTTACCATTTGCCGGATGCCCCTAATGTTTGGCACAGCGCCTGCCCAGAGTAGCCGTTTTATCCAACCCTTTATTAGAGTATTGAGATCGCACCAACCCCTCGCCCTCTTCACCGACGAATGGCGTACCCCTGTCAGCGCCACCACTGCCGCCCAAGGACTCCTTCTCGCCCTCAACCATCCAGGGGAACTATTTCATCTGGGAGGAAAAGAGCGTATTTCCCGCTATCAATTTGGGCAACTGATGGCAGAATCACTACACTTACCCACAGAATTAATCCAACCTGCCCGCCAACAGGATGTGCCCATGGCAGCGCCCCGCCCCCAAGATGTTTCCCTAGACAGCTCTAAAGCCTTTTCCCTGGGCTACAATCCCCCTTCCTTACAAACACAATTACAGGCGCTCCAGGGGCAAGTTTAGGGATTCAGAAACTCCTCTAATACTAGAGAGGCAATGTTTCTATTTCGGGTTTAGTCTTGAGACTTTCAAAGCTGAACCATAAGCTGACTTTCTCATGAGACTGCTTGCAGAAGTCAGGAAATAGGAACCCGATTTCTGCCACATTGCCCTCTTCTCCCACAGTTTCCATAGAAATCTCGTTTATTGCCATCTGCCCCGATCCAAACCCAGCAATGGCGCTAAACTATCAACAGGGTTAATCATGAGGAAAAAATCATGGCAAAGTCAATTATTCAGCTTGTCGATGAGCTGCCCGAAGATAACATTACTGTCAAAGTTTTAAAAGCTCTCGATTTTGTCGCGCCGGGAGAATGGAATAATTTGATCGGATTTGATGCTACCATCGCCCATTTTACCGGAGAAACTGACCCTAAAACCCTTCAACGTATCCGCGATCGCGCCGCGGCTCTCTATCTCGATCCCACCAAAGGCTATCAAGGGGCTGTCCAACTCTATCAGGCCATTGATAAAGCCGATGTCGCCATGGGCACAGCCGCCTTAGCCAATAAGGTGAGTGAAAAGTTAAGTTTTCTCTCTTTTCTGGGCAACCTTACCCCCAAAGCCGAGACCACCCAAACCATTGATTTATTACTCAAGATTGCCGTCGAAGTGATTGCTTTTTGCAAACTCAATGGCATTCCCCAACCGAATCCCCAACTCTTTGCTAATTCTCTGGCTAAAAACTATCACAACGCTGGCTTAATCCGCATGGTTGCCTTAGTGTGTATTGATGGACTGTTACCCTTGGGGCCAAATTTCTTAACCAAAATCCATGTGATTATTCAAGGTATTAATCCAGGGAACATTGCCGGTAATCCTGTGTTTTCGGGCATTAAAGACCAGATACCGGGTAAGACAATCGGCGATCGCCTTGGATTTGTGAATCAATGTTTTAGCGCCATCGAAGGTTGGATGAATCAGTTGATTGCTAAAACTGGCATTACTCCAGAAGGCATTTTCAATCATTTGGGTAACTTTATTCAAATGGCGGATGATAATCTGGATTTTGTCGCTGCCTTTTTAGATCAAACCACCAATTACTACGAGCATACGGGTATCCAAACCGTTGCCCAGCGCTTGATTTTAGAAGCCTATAAATCTCTGCAAGCAGACGGAGAAGTGCTTCGTAATGAAGATCCAGACCATGAGGATTTCCGTGGCGAAAGAGCAATCGAGTTTTCCATCGGAGATACGGTTGAAGTTTGGGAGAAAAAAGAAGAAGATTGGTATGAAGCAACCATCCGCAAAGTTAAAGTCAAAAAAGATAAACCTCGGTACTATGTTCATTATGTTGGCTATGGGGCATCCGAGGATGAATGGATCAAAGAAAAGAATGTTCGTGCCGGTAATTTTGAAGAGGCTGATGATAATGGGTATGCTGTCGGTCAAAAGGTTAAAGTCTGGGATGACGATGATGAGGAATGGTATACCGCCAGAATTCAAAAAATTGACGGCAATCAATATCGAGTCCATTATCTCGATGAAGATGATTTTGATGATGAATGGGTTGATTTAGACGAAATTTGTTAAGCAAAAAAGGTTTTCCCCATTCCCCATTCCCTATTCCCTATTCCCTAATTATGCCTACCACCGTACCCGCGCAAACCATTACCCTCAGAGAACTGATCGATCGCTTTGGCCTAACCTTAACCGAAGACGAGGAGTTCTTTCCAGAATGGCAAGAAAATTTACCCGAAATTTCCCAGAGCGATCGCCAACTCCTCGATAAAGTTAAAGCCGGTTATATCAACCTACTCAACCACCCTCCCTTACTCGAAAACGTAGTCAGGATGGCGATTTTAGACCCCATTCTATTTATCGGTAACTTCTATATCGCCCCCTTCTATGTCAAAAGTGAAGAACCGATAGAGATTAGCGCAGAAGACGAGGGTGTAATCATAAAAGGTAGAATTGATACCTTGATTTTGAAAGAACAATTTTGGATTGTGGCGATCGAATCCAAAAAAGCCTCCTTTTCCATCGAAGAAGCGCTCCCCCAGATCCTCGTTTATATGCTCGCCAGCCCTCACCCCGCACGTCCCTGTTTTGGCATGATTGCCACAGGAGGCAGCTTTATTTTTGTCAAGCTAGTCCGGGGAGACATCAACCGATATGCCTTATCAAAAGGCTTCTTAGTTCGTAACCCTGGAAATGAATTATACGAAGTGCTACGAATCTTAAAACGCCTAAGCCAGTTATAGCTCTAGGTAATAGGCATTGATAATGCATTACTTCCCTATCTCCCTATCCCCCTATCCCCCTATCCCCCTATCCCCCTATCCCCCTATCTCCCTATCTCCCTATCTCCCTATCTCCCTATCTCCCTATCTCCCTATC